>NZ_LOKY01000049.1:0-268454 GCF_002211315.1 Rhizobium sp. R693
TTCAGGACGTAATCGACATGACCCAATCTGACCTGAGCTTCTCCCAAGATTACTCGTTGAGGGTTCCCCGGGACCTAGATCTGGCGACACTGCATAATCTGCGCCCGGAGATGATGTTTGTATTTGATCCAGCCTCTAATGACGGGGAAACGAGTTACGGCTCATTTCGATTCAATGTCTCGAAATCGTCAGCGCTAAAGTCGTCACCAATGGTGCCGGTCGAGCTCCGCCTGTGGGGGTTTCATATTGAGGGACGCAAAGTAGTCTGTGCCGTTGCGCGATCTGAAGATCCTGACTTCGACCATTCGGGAAAGGGATGGCCTGAAGACGAAACCCATTATCTCTACAGTATTGAAGCGGTCAATGTTGCCTGCTTCTCGCACAAACCTGACCCTCTCGTGAACACGTCAGACGTCGAGATGATTAAGAAGATTATATGTGAGTTACAGCCCGCGTATGATCGAAATTTGAGACATAATATCCTTCGCCGTAATTCTCCAAAAAGCACATCGAAGATTGTTGATAATACACTTACCCCTAATCCCCAGATCCTAAATTTCTTGGGCCGCACAACCCACGTGACCCGAGATCTACAAGTTGCGGAAGAGCGCGTGTCGGGGATTGACTCGTTTTTCGGGCCCGATTGGCGGCAGAAAGCCGACAATAGCCTCAATAACACTCAGGGCATCGATGTCAGTGGAGCCCGATCAGAGGTATTATGGGGACTACGCGTCACTCTTAACAGTTGCAGCTACTGGTTCACATATGACTACACAGTTGATAGGGCCAACGGCTACGGTGTTCCAGTCGGGATTCTTTACACCCCAGAATTCGAAAATGGCATTGACGTATCTTGGCTAGGCAAGCCGGAGGAGTTGTACCGCAACTTTGAGGCAGCAGAGACGATAGCGATGTGGTGCGTTTATAAACGACTACACAAGGTGGTGAGAGGCAAACATCCCGACGCTGTAATTAACGTTGTTTCGATGAAGGGAGCTCTTTGATGGTTCCCGATTATACATCATTAGTTGAAGCTGCATTCACATCGTTTAACGGTATCAAATCGTCGTTGCAAACCGTTGACGACCTTAGAAGGATCGTGTCCACGTAGGTGGTGTAGCTGCCGGCTGATTGCCGTGCTTTCCGCCCCACGCAGACGCGCGCCGCTCATTAGGCACGGTTCGTGCCAATGCAATTTACTGGAACAACGTCAGCACAGCCTTCGGAGCACTATTCGCAATCGACAAGGACTGAACGGCGAGCTGCTGTTGTGTTTGCTGTGCGGATAGCTTTGAAGACGCTTCCTCCATGTCGGCATCTACAAGACGGCCGATGCCCGACGTAATGGATGCCATCAGGCTATGCGCAAAATCGTTTTGCAAATCAACGCGCTTTGCAAGCGACCCGATGATCGAGGCACCCGAGGTGATCCTGGCTGAGACTGTTTCAATGTAATCGATGTAGGTGCCAACCTTCCGTGGATTTGCGACTATGTCGATTTCCATGAAGTTCATGCGCGGAATGGGTTCGATGTTGACGCTGATACCGGTGAAGTGAACTCCGGATTTTTCACCGGACTTCCGATCGATCAGAGGATCGGTCTTGACTGTGACGCTGCCGGCCCCATTGTCTTCGATGATGACGTCCGTCCTGGTGATGAAAGAACGGAGCAATGTAGCCATTTCATCGGCGGTCTCGACTTTACCGTCTGTCTTGCCGAGGAGGCTGTTGATGTAGTTCTTGTCGAAGGAATAGCTCGAGGGGCTTTCACGGTCGACATCGAAACTGAAGCTTACGACGACGCCACCGGCCACGGTGAATGGCTGGAAGTCCAAGGTCATCGACGAACTACGCCCGCCCCACTGAACACCGTTAGTATCGTGAAAGCCTCCGCTGCCTGCGATCGTGGATGTGAAGTTCGTTATCTGGAACGATGAGCCGTCCCTCGTGCTGTCCGCGGTCCGGACGATACCTATGAGGTCAATTGTGGGCACCCAAATTTTGTCCTGATTAGGCGGATCGGGGTGCATATAGTTTCTCGCATATGCATTCGCGCCAGCGGTCTTTAGCGCGCGATTTATCACTCTCGTAAAATCGACGTACGTCTCGATATGTCCGTCGGTCACTCCCAATTCGGCGTTCACCGTCGCCTGATCGATCACGACCTGATTGATTTTTCCAGCGTTGTATGGCGGCGAGATCCCGTCCGCCGGATTATCGGCATCGACAACGACATCGAACTGTATTGAGTCACCCGCACCGATATCGAATGGACCGGTGAAATTGAAATCCAAGTAGCCCGTTGACGACCCCGTTGCATTGCGGAGGCTCGAGGTACTCATCACCTCGCGGTCCTGGTCGACAAAATATTGCTCATATCTAAGGCCGCCGATCGTTCCCAAAAAGCGCGGATCGGCCTGCAACAGCCCACCCTCTGTCGAATTGAAGAGCGATATCTGGCTGAGGTCAAAGTCGGCAGTTTTAACTGAAACACCGTTTTCGTCCCGCACAAACGCGGAGGTGACGTAAGTGACGCTCTGCGTAGCGTCATAGATGTCGTCAATATCTGTTTTAAGATAGTTCACGCCACTGAATGACGACGAATTGGCAATGGATGCCACCTGATCCTTGAGTTGATCAAGTTCGTCTTGCACTTTCGACTTGTCGATCCCGGCCTCCTTTGCCGCAACCAGCTTCGCCTTGAAGTCACCCAATATGTCGAGCACTCGACTCAAACCGTCGTACGCCGTGTCGAGCTTGGATGCCGAGACCCCGAGCGCGTCGGAAACAGCCGAAATGGCGCGATTGTCCGATCGCATGGTAGTCGCGATCGCCCAGTATGCAGCGTTGTCGGAAGCCTTTTCGATGCGAAGACCTGTCGAAACGGCTCTCTGCGTATCCTGCAGTCCGGAGTTGACGCCGCGGAGAGTTTGAAGAGCAATGGAGGCGGACGTGTTGGTGACAATGGACGTCATAAAAACCTGCGAAATTAAACTAAAAGACTGCAACCAGTTTTGAAAATGGCGCTTTCATGCATCCTATGGCTGTCAAGTTATGTTCCCTACGGTTAACAGTCCCTTAATTGGGATTGCAAAAGTGATATAAAACACAACGCATAAGTTGTGGCAGCGGAAGCGCGCAGGGCTTCAATTGCCCGCACAAGACATTTGGCATCTCCCAAGGTGCCGCGCGCAAATCACAGACGGGGTTGCTCATCAAATTGTTTGATCCAGCGAATTGCCAAAAAAGGCACCGCGAAGAGGCGGGTGAGTTCAGCTTGTGCTACTCCAAGAGGAGTTCAGATTCTCAAGGGAAACAGAAAACTCAAGCTTCTTCAAGACTTGGTCGATGCTCGAAAGCGCTCTCGCATCAGGCTGCTCGTTCCCGAGAGTTCCATTATCGGGGGATTGGTAAGGCTCGGGATGTGACGACTGGCGCGGTCTGATCTCCGTCGCAGCGCGAACTGCCATCAGCCCTAAGGGCTTATATCTCTCGATAAGGTTGATTTCCGGGTCATTCTTCCGCTGCGAATACCGCATTTTTCCTCGCTTTGCTGCCACGGCTGGCTTGGAATCCTGACCGTCGGGCGGTCGAACTTCAGAGCCACCACCGTTACCGCTGTTCGACGGCGGGAGATCGAGCCCTTGTGGCTCTCCCGTCGATCGGTCAGCGACTTTCGTATACTTGATCGCCGACTTGCCAAAAATCCTCTTTGAAAAGCCGCTATAACTTGTGGTTATTGCTCGGCGTTCTTCGGCTACGAGAGCATGGACAGGAGGCGAACTGACTACGAACGACCTGAAGCTGCGCCGGCGCGATGCGTGTGACCTTGACCCCCGGCGGCTACGACTGGTGAGTCGGGACCACGCCCGCCATGTACGGTCCCGCTCGGCGCTGCAGAAGTGCGGGTGCAAGCCGCCGATTTTCGATTTTCCTCAAGCGAGCGCAACCTACTCATGTCGACGATGCCGGTGCGTTGTTGGGCGGGAAGACGCATCGGCCAGAGACTGGCGGAAAGAGGTCTTCCAGAGACGGAGCCATGGGAATAGAGTCGGTTACCTGTTTTCGAGCTTCTGGCCTCGTTCCCCCGAGACGTTCGCGAATGATATCGACGTATTCCGCTGCCCTCTCGATAAGCACCGATTTGCGTTGAAGGCGATTGCAAACTGCTCCAACAGTGCCGGAGCCCGCGAACGGATCGAGGACTGTCTGATCCGGTTTCGTAAGGCTTGAGACAAGACGTTCGACCAACTCCTCCGGAAACTGACAGGGATGACTGGTTTTCTCGGGGTGTCGGTTTTTCACGTTCGAGATGTCCCAGACGTCGCCAGGATTTTTTCCGAGCGGGTTGCCGCTGAGCTGTCCCTTATGTGGACCCTTGTAATGGCGCTTGTTGGGATACTTCTGTGGAACGCGAATGCTATCCAAATCGAAATGGTAATCATCGGATTTGGTCGCCCAAACTATGGTTTCGTGCCTTCCGGACAGACGCCGGGTGCAGTGCATTCCATGGCCGAAAGTCCAAACGACCCGGCTCCTGATCTTCATTCCGAGGCTTCGGAATATGGGAATGACCACGCTGTCGAGAGGAACGATTTCTCCCGTATCAACCCAGTTTCCTACCTGCCAACAGATGGAGCCATTCGCGCGGAGAACCCGGAAGCACTCGTTGATCACGCCTGTCTGGAATTCGATATACGCGTCGAGCGCGGAGCGCTTCTCATATGCTTTACCGATATTGTATGGCGGGCTTGTCACGATCAGGTCGACCGACCCATCCGCGATTTCGGGCAGTAGTTCGGCGCAATCGCCAATGTGAAGCGTGCAGAGACCAATAGCCTCCGCGTTCCCGCGAGCAGGTTGTTTGAGCATGGGTACGTGATTTTCCTTAGGTCGGGACGCTGCCCGAATGGCTTGATGCAACAATGGTCATCTGAATTTTCGCGATCCTCAAGCCCAAAACGAAAGAAAACTTGGCCACGCGCCGATCTGTTTCGTTGGTGATGTTTCCAGGGAGATGAACCGGTGTTCATCTTCGCACTACCTCGTCTCACGCGGCGGCACGTCGGCCACGTCGAACGGATATTCTCGCCGCCGGGTTTCCCGTTTGCCGTAAGGATCGCGGAGGCTGCCAAGAGACAAGCCGATATGCTGGGTTTCCGGCTTGCCGCCAGAGTGTCGAGAGCCACTCCCTCGTTCGATACGGCAAGCACGTCATCCAGGTCTTCGATGAAGCTGAAGACACATCGCGCATGTCCTCCCCCGCATTTCCGGATCGTCCGCGCACAAGGCGAGCGCCTGAAGCGTCGCCGGCCGCCGTCGCGATGCCGGTAGCCCCCGATGGGTGCCTCGATATAGTTCGCCACCCGAAAGCCTGTCCAGGAAATGCATGATCGCAACGCTGTCATAGATCGCCGGCCCGTCATCCCGGAGGAGGACGGGCACCTTGCCTAGCGGGTTGTTGGCCAGAAAATCGGGTGGCGGATTGCTGGTGTCTGCGTAGACCTCTTCCAACGGGACGTCCAGATGGCGGGCGGCCATCCGAACTTTCGAAGCAAAAGGAGAGGGTGGTGCACAAAGTAGTCGCATGACGCGTTTCCAACATTGTTCGAGGTTGGCGGCACCCTTTCTTGAGGAAACTGGCGGGGTTGCCGGGCGACTGTAGGCCTAAAGCACCAAAGCGATCGCGGACATGGATGGTAGCGACAGATCGTATGACTGGGTGCGCTACGACGCTGGGGATAACGTCAAGCCGCAGAACAGCCCTGCAGTTTTTGGAGACAGATGACAGCTTTGGGCGATGCTCGAAGCGGACCGGCGACATTGGCAGGCTCGGTCGACTTTTGGCACGCGTGGAAGAGTCCAAGGGACCGTTTGCGGAGGAGGCGCGCGCAAGTCATGGCCCTGACGCTTAGTGATTTGCGCTACGTTCCGACTATGGCCTGTACTCGAAAGGGTCGGTGCGGCCCTCTTCTGTAACTCGATAGGTTCTCGATAGCTTCGCGCAGCAATTCCGAAGCAGCTGATCCCAGTTCCGACCGCCGCGAAACTATCTTTCATATTTTTTACACAAAAGCCTGTGGACGCTGGGCGCAACTCGCTCATCGACTTGAAGGCGCGTCTTGTGCGGATTGTGCACAACTTCTATTTGATCGATATCGTTTTCATCAATCTATTTCCAGGCCGCGGTTCATGGCGAAGCAAACTGTAGTCAAACGCAAAATCCTTATCGACGAACCTTCCAAACAGGACGCGTTTCATGGAAAGGGCCATGACCGCACCGCGGATGCTCTCGCTCGGGCCATTACCGGATTTGAAGGCAATGACCGGGCAATTGGTCTCGACGGTCCGTGGGGAAGCGGCAAGTCGACCGTCGTCGAGATTGCAAGACAGAAGCTCGCATCCCGACAGCGCGAAACAGGTGTCGCGTATCATTTCTTCACCTTCGACATCTGGCAGTCTCAAGGGTCGTCGTTTCGGCGGTCGTTCCTGGAGCATTTTCTGGATTGGTCGCGAGCGACCTTCCCAGGGGACGACGACAAGCTCGTCGAAATTGAACACAAGGTGAAAGGCAAGATCAGGGAGGTTCACTCCAACAACCACTCCATCTTGGACTGGTGGGGCGTCATCGTCGTCGTGCTCATCCCGATCTTGCCGCTGTTCTACATATGGGCGAAATCCGCCTTTGACGCTGCGGGCGAGGAACGCTGGAAATTTCTGCTGTCGGGTCCGTCGCTTGCGATGCTGACTTTCGTGATCGCACCGTTCATTTTAGCGTTGATGAGGAACCGGGAAGAGCTGGACGCCGCATGGGCTCGAGGGTGGACGCCCTTCTTCGCGAAGTACCGCGAGGATGTATCCAGGACCCTGCTTATCAACGCGAAGCAGTACGAGGACCAGAAAGTCACCCAATATATCCGGGAGACTGATCCCAACGATTTTGAATTCCAAAGCACGCTCAGGGAGGTGTTGCGCGTCATCCAATCGAAGACCTCGCGTGTGGTCTTGGTACTCGACAATATCGACAGACTCCCGCCGAAAGAACTGAACGACTACTGGGCACAGGTCCGGGCGGTATTCGCCAACGGTCCGCTCGTGAAAAACGCGGCTCAAAAAAACCCAGTGACTGCGATCGTGCCGTACGACCGGCGGCTGATCGAGGAAGGAACCAAGGAGAAGGGGGCAACCGCCGACAGTTCGCAGTCCGTCGTGTCGATCTCGTCGTTGAGCAACCGAGAGAGGTTCTCCAAGACATTCGACGAAATCCTGACGGTGTCGCCCCCGGTGATGTCCAACTCCCGCGAGTTCTTCCTTTCCAACATCGCGGAGGCTCTTCCGGGAAGAGCGGCAAGCGATGATCTCTTCCGTGTCTTCTTGATTTTCGACCGCATTCTCAAGAGCGAAAGCGGGAACGCGACGCCCCGGCAGATTATTGCCTTTATCAACGAACTGACGGGGATGTACGTCCTCCACCAAGGGCAGTTTGGCCTAGCCACCGTCGCTCTTTACATCGCGTACCAGGATGCCCTGGAGGCAAACCCCTCGCTATTGAACAACGGTTCGACGATCGACGAGAGACTACGGGCGCTCGCCGCCGACAACGATCTGGATCGAAATCTCGCGGCGATGATATTCAACGTCGAGCCTGATCTTGCCTTCCAGCTTTTGCTGGACGCCAATATCAAACACGCGGCGAGCGGCGGCAAAGAGGGCTTGCTGGAAATCTCGAAAGCTCCGGGATTCGATCTCCGCGTCGACGACGTTGTCAGGGAAAATGCCCGGGAATGGCTTAGCAGCGACGAATTCGGCCTGGTGGTCGCCAATTTTGCAGACCTCGCTCAGAGCTATGAAGGCGACGCGAAGCCGCACTTTTCGAAGACGCTGGTCAAGGCCTATGACCACCTTGGCGGGATTGAGCTGACCAAGGGCGATCAAATCGGTCTTCTCAGGGGATACGATCTGGCTACCTCCGATGCTACGCTTGGCTTGACGCAAAATCTCCTTCGGGCCGGGTTTTCCGGATTTGGCGAGAACTACCGCAGCGTCGAACGAGGCGGCGAGTGGTCGGAGTTCGTTGCCGCCATAGCGCGCCGCCTAAGGCAGACCGGCGACACCGCTACTCTTGCCGAGGCGATGCGCTCTATGCCGCTCCCGACGGACCCCGCCTTCATGTTTGGCGTAGCGGCGGCAGTCGTGGACGAGGAACTGTCGCTGGCGATATTCAGGCCGCGTAAGCCTGATGTTTCCGACGACCCTACGGTTTTTGATAACTTCGCAGTCTCTAGGCCATACGGAGCGAAAAGAGCGTTCGCCGAATTTAAGCGCGCGAAACTTTTGACTGACGAACAATGGCTGTCAGCGGCAAGCGCTTTGATATCGTCGCTTTCGACATACGGTGAAAGCGACCTGGAGAATTACAACGACCGCATATCACTCCTGGGTGACCTCTTCACTTACCTCGCACTCAAGCAACGCGACGAGCTTGCCGTCGCGGCGATGTTTGGAAACGTGGCGTTCTACAGCGGACTCAAGGCCTCCTTCGAGGCCGGGAATCACGAGGGGTTAACCGCGGCTCTTTTCCTCGCCATGAACGCGTTCGAAGCGAAAGCGCTTCCCATCCCCTCCACCCGGGCGTCGAACGGTCCTCGAATTCAAGACGCCACTCCGGAATTTGAGTGGTTCCGCCAACGTTTTGATGGCGAGGTTGACCTGACGGACGCACAGTATGCGGTTGTGGCGACGTTGGCGAAAGACGCGTTCGTCATAACCTCATGGGTCGAGGCCGCCGTGCGCGCGCCGGACGACCACCTCTTGTCCGCGGTGCTTGTATCGGCGTTTGCCGACGGCGACCTTCCGTCCACGAACTTGGAGCTGATCGTAAAGCACTACGATTTCCTTGCATCGTTGCTAGGCGACGAATTCCGAGCTTTGTTGGATAGGTATCAGGAGCGCATATCTCAGAAGAACATCGACGAGATCGCCCTGGACACGTGGCCGATCGGGCTGTTGGACAGCACGGCGCAGATCAAGGGCGGCAGGTGGGAGGCGGTCCACGAGAAAGTGGGTCAGCTTCTTGATCAAGTGCCGACCGATGAATGGAAGTCCTTGCTCGGTGGGGGCGGCCAACACGAGCGTATCCTGCTGGAGAAAATCAGGACGTCAGGGTTCGAGTTCTCCGATCCCGAGGTCAAGGATGTCGTCGCGGATTTCTTCCGTGATATTCTTTCTGGTCAGGTGAACCTTGCCGACAATTCGCTCCCATACGACGACCTCATGAAGGCGATTGACGGCAAATTCCACGCCGACATCTATCGCCGGCTGCGCGAGGAGATCAAATCGGTAACGGCATCGACCCTGGGCGCGGCGGCCGCTGCATTCCCAACGACACTATCCATGATCATCACAGCCGGGGATAGGCTGGCGAAAAACGAGAAAGACAATCTCGTTAGGTATATCCTCTGCGCTGCGTTGGAGGGCGGAAATCGCGCGGTCCTAAGGCATTTCGAAGGACTCGGCCGATCCAAGGTTCGTGATTTCATCAAAAGCTCGGAAGATAGCACCCAGGAAAAGCTCGAGGGCGCTTGGACGCATTTCTCCAATGGCACCAAGGATTTTGGATGGAAGCGGGATATCGGAGAACTGCTGCACGGCCGCAAGAAAGCGAAGTCGCTCGTCGAGATATTCCTCGGCTCGTCATCCAAAGACGAGGAGGAAGAAGAGGCCGACGCATAGCCGAGGGCAGGGCGGCGCTCTTTCGCGCTGACCGTCAACGAGGATTGGAAACGAGGTCGTTGCATGGACGTACCTGAGAATATCGACAGGGTGATCAGCGAGTTCGATCGAGATGGGGGACGCCTCGACACGCACTCCGTTCAAAGCGCGCTCTCGAGCGCCCGCACCACCTTGCAGGAAAAGACACCGAGCAACGAGGCATGGGCCGACCTGGCGGCGTTCGCTTTTCAGGAGGAACAGGGAGACCACGGACCGTGGAATACCTATTTTGGCCCGATGAGCTCGCATACCATGGGCGATGGGACGATCTACTACAGCCCTGATCCGGGTGACGTGACGCCTGACATCATTGATCATTGGCTGACGCGCGCGGATCGCCTCGTTCATCCTGTCTTGAAAGCCAGGTATGCCGATCTGGTCTGGGACTTCGCCCCGCACGTGACGAACAAACGCGCCGATGTCCGCTTCGCGCGAATGGCAATCGACTCCTACATCGCGGCCGTACTCGAAATGAAGAACAGTGACGGCCATGACGACGTCGCGTCTTTGAAACGGGCGCTCGAATTGTCGACCAGCATTCGCGATGCGGACCGAACCGCCGTCGCCAAAAACGCGATGCTTGCCCGGTTTCATACGGAGGTCGACAAGGACGGCTTGTGGTTTCACCTCTTTGAAAGTCTCATCGGAAACAGGAAGTGCGGACTTACACTCGACGAACGTGGCGAGATGGTTTCCAAACTCGAGAACTTGCTTGCGGTCCATGTCGATGATGACACGCTCGATGCGCACAGTGCGGAGCTCGTAGCCGACTGCATTCTGCCGATATATATCGCAGCTCGAGACACCCAGGCGATCAAGCGCATCAGTGCGGCCGTCAGCGAGGCCTTCGAAAAAATCGCAAGGTCGGGATCGCGCACGCAGGCGATGGCTTGGCTGGCGGCCGCTTTGAAGTTCGCCAGACGGTCCGGGGACGAGGAGCGTTACAACGCCCTGAAAGTGGAACGCGAGAACGCGATACGGGACTCTGCGTCGGAAATGCAGTCGTTCGGGTTCTCGCAAGATATTCAGAAGTCGGAGGTCGACGAGGTTGTCGACGGGCTTGTTGACGGCGACAATCCGCAACAGGCCCTCTTCAACATCGCAGCCTATTTCATCGTCCCCAAGGATGAACTGAGGTACCGGGCTGTCAGGGGCGCTCGGGCGGCTCCGTTGATGTCGGCATTGACAATGTCGGTGATAGCCGACGATCACGTGGCCGCGACAGTCGATGCTGACGACGGAGACGGTACATTGTTTCGCTATGCGGACATCTCGCGGCAGGCAAATCGCCTGTTCTTGTCGGAGGCGCTGGATGCCGCGGTTGCTAGGCACGCTCTGTCCCCGGAAGAGGTCGCCGCGTTCATGCAGCGGTCGTCCTTGTTTTCCGAATTTCCGCTTGTTGTCGCCGGCGTGAAGGCATGGATGGACGGCGACTACGTCAAGTGCATGTTCGTGCTCGTCCCTCAGATCGAGGACGCATTCCGCAACATCGCTCGTAGCCTTGGGGAATCTGTTACGAAGGACAAACGCGGACAAAAAGGTTGGGAAGTGTCGATGAACCTGGGTGACTTCCTATCAATGCCGAGTGTCCAGGTCGAAATCGGCCAAGACATTCATTTCTGGGTCAAAGCGATTTTCTCGGATGCGCGTGGAATGAACCTCAGGAACACGGTCGCTCACGGCCTCGCTGGTCGCGATGCGGCGACCTACTACAACTGCGAGGCCATAATACACAGCATGTTGGTCCTCGGGGCTTACAAGGACGTGGCGGTCGCTAGCGCTCGCAAGGCGGCGGCGAGGCGTGAGCGACGGAAAGCCGATAACGCAGAGTAATGGAACCCGCACGATCTGGGGTGTGTGCGGGTTCCGGAGAAACATGCACTGCCTGCTATCGTGCCGCAAGTTCGTTTAAAGGCTTATCCCGTTCGCGCAGGGACACACCACTGGTAGCGTTTTCACCAAAAGGTCGTCCGCATCCAATCCGAACCGAGATACAGCCATAGGCTGCAAGTGAATCGGTGAGAGGCTACTCCAGCAATCGATCTGATTCTTGAGAGTAAGTCTCCGCCACAAGGCACAGTTTGTGTTGACAACTACGGCAACAATCGGTTGTGTCGGGTCATGGAGGCGTGAATGCGGGTACACTTCGTCGGGATTGTTGGTCTTTTGACTCTACTGGGATCGATTACCTACGGGTCTTTCGCCCACGCTGGCTCTTTGGATGAAGACGCCTTCAAGAAAATCCCGATTGGCAAGGCTACCAAGTTTTCGAATCTATCATCTTTTGAAGCAGTTTGCCTGCTTCAGCCCTACCAAGATCGATTGTACTCGAAAGATGCGGTAGCCGTCAGGGCGAACAAATATCTCGCCGCGAACAACTATTCGTCAGACGAGGGCCACTTCGCATTTGTGCTCGTTGGGAAGGAGGCAATCGAGATTGCATCGTTCGAACGTTCTCAGAAACTGGATGTCTTGGCAAAGCATGAGGTTTCCACGGCAGTCGACGAGATGTTGCCGAAGGGCTTTGCTCCACTCGACTGCGCAGGCGGTGAATCCGCAGTTTTTGTGAGGATTGGCCTCCGAGCGAGAACCTACGTGGTGCTTGGCGAGCTGCACTAGGCACTCAATCGGTGACGCGTTCCGGTAATTTTTGATCCAATTGGGATATGCCGCCGGCTTCGTTTCGTACCCGGTTTCCGCCCTCTCGAGCGCCGCGCTCCGGAGGAAGTCTATGAGCTTTTCTCATTTTCGGGCGTTTTCCATTGAGCCGGCCAAATAAACAAAGATCGGGTCTTTGTCTCCGATATCAGCTAGAGTGCGAAGCTGTTTGCGCAGCCGGTCGGATAAATGGTCACCGTTTTTCCCTTTACAGATCAGGGCTGGCGAAACTTGGAGTTGGAGCGCCAATTCCTTTTGCGTACACGACAACGCCTCGATAGCCAGGTGGACCAGAGCACCGTTTTCGCTTTCCATTCGAGCCTCCATCAGTTTAGTAGCGCAGCAGACTCTTTAGATGAGGCTAAATCGTTTGCGCTTTTGCGTTTGCAGCGGGTGCTGGCCCCGGGCCGGTAGGTTGCCGAACGCCAGGCTGTGAAAACAGCGGATCGGAGTAGCTCAAGCCGACGATCCGCATAAGAGCGGTCTCGAGACGTCCGAGCGCGAATTGCCTCTGTTCAAACAGCCAACGATATGGATTGTAAAATTCCGAAAGCCGCCAAATGTCAACTTTTCGATGTGCAGCCGCAAGGTTCGCATCGCGCGATACACCGTCGAAAGCCATGATCCAGATTGCCAACGTCGGAAGGTCGTATCCCGGCGAAGCAAGCAGCTGCCTGGGCTCGATCTTGGCGCGGCGGAAGGCCCGGAGGAGAGAGGAGCCGCTCACAGGCGCACTGGGGTCCCGGTGTCCGGGGAAAAGGTAATCGCCGTCGCGGTCGCCCCGAAAACTGTATGCGTGCCCGATCAATGCTTTTGTGAGCCGCGTCAGGGGAACGGTTGGCAACTGTTCCCGTTTGCGGCGAGGGTCATGCCATACCGAATGCTCGAAATCGAGGTCGCCCAGCTTCATCCCGGCAATGCGGGACGCAGGCAGAACTGTCGCGAGCGACAGCAAAAAGATACACGCCTCCCGTGAGACCGGCGAACCGGAGGGCGACGATGTCAACGATGACCATACCGCCACGACTGTCCGCTCGACATTCTCCTTCGTCAGGAATTCATATTCCACGTTCCAACCCTCCTTGTTTGCGTGCCACCTTCTTACGGTCGGGCGTTGTGCGAGGCGGCGGAAAGCCAGCGATCACCGCGAACTCGTCGCAACCCCTGTCGAGATCGATGCTGGACGTTTTCATCCCGGTGATTTCGATTCAGTTCCAAAGCGACAATGTTCAGCCGGACGGCGCAGGTGATCTCTGCCAAGCCGCACGGCGTCACGGTCCCGGGGTCGATTGCATTCAACGTCGTTCGCAGCATCTCTTCCAGATTTCGGCGATCGCCGGTTATGGTCATTTCTCCTCGTTTGCCGCGCACTCGCAGGAAGAAAAGGGCATCGCCGAACTCTTCCTACGACAGTCCGGTGGATCGAATGTCGATCGGTCCGGTCGCCATTGGGCCGCAGGACGCACCGGAAGGGGCCGATCAGGGCCATTTAAGGGTCTCGAGCTCGGGGAATCGCTTTCCGGATGTCCGTTCGATCCGCTGGAGTGCGAGGAGCGCTTTGAACTTCTGCTTTATTGCTTGACTACGTTCGGCATTTCTTGCTGGTTCCGTGACACCCCGACTATGGATCGGCCGATCGATGGCGACGACGAACGATCGCCTGAAATCGACAAAGCTCAGTCGGGAAGACGTGTTCGGCGCTCGGACGTTCAAAAGCGCAGTCATCGCTCGAAGTACGCCATCCCGCAGCGGCAGCGATAGATAAGATCTTGTTTCGGAGTGGGGCTGCGGGCCCGCCGCTTTCGCGATGCGCTGATCGCGTAATTGGCCGCCTCGGGAAGCGGCGCGCAAATCGTCGACGCCGCCGGCGTCACAATCGAGCGGATGGGTTTTTTCTCCCGTCAAACGTGAATGACGGGTCGATGCGGCGTATTGAGAGACGGGTTTCCGCGATTGCATGGGCGAGACAGGACAGCGGATCAGCCATGCGAGGGCCGGGCAAGGCGACCGTGCCGTTTTTGCAAACCACGGCGGTATTTTCTTGGCGGGTTTCCAAACGCGTTTCTTCATGGCTGATCTCCTTCTGTGTTTAGGCGTCGGCGAAAAGCTCTGTGGCGGGAACAGTCGTCCGCCGCGGCGGTCCTGACGCGTTGGAGGGCGGCGAGGTCTGCCCGACATCCGTCTACCGGTGCTTCGCCGTCTGCTCCGCGTCGTCTTCGGTTCCAACGGTCTTGGTTCGCTTCCCCATGGTCGCCCCTGCTTTTCTCGGGTCGGCATCGCCCGCGGGGGCGGGCATTCCAGGGCCGGGAAAGCCGCGTGGCAGGCAGAAGATAGGGTCGGTGTATTTCAGGCCGACGAGTTTCATCAGTTCGGTCTCGAACTGCGCAAGGGCCGCCCGGCTCCGCTTCAGGATCCACTGATCGGACGCTTCGAACTTGGTGATCCGCAGCGTCTCGTGCTGGCTGATACGATGCATCACCGCCCGTATGTCCAAAGCGTCGACCCCCGCAGACGACATGACAACGGCCGCGATAACCGGAAGGTCATAACCTGGCCGGCGGAATTGCGGGGTAGGGGCGAGTTTGGCCCGGCGGAAGGTGCGCGTCAGGACGGCCCTCGCCATCGGGATACTCGCGTCACGGCGGCCGGGAAAGAGGAATTCGCCGTCGCCGTCCGTCCGGAACGCGAAGGCGTGTCCGACCAATGCGATCGCGAGCCGGGTCAGGGGGACTGCGTATGATCGCTTGTCGCCTAGCGGAGGGACATGCCAAAGCCATCGGTTTAAATCGATGTCCTCCAGCCTCATCAGCAGGACCGCCCTCGGCGGCTGGACTGTGACCAGCGACAGCAGTATCGCGCACGCTTTCCGCGAGACCGGAAGGCCGTCGGCCTTGCGAGTGAACACGGACCATATGGACTGAGCGAGCCGATGATGATGCGACCGCATTTCGGAAGGGGACGACATCGTAGATCCTCTTGCAGTGGTTTTTATCCGCTTCTCCCGCGGACGGTTTCCCCGGGGCAGCCGTCACCGAACGGCGACGGCTTGCTCCGTCGTGGACGTCAGTCGCCACAGTGCGCGTGGCCGGGATCGGAAGTGGAAGTTCGGCGATTGGCTTCCGACCAGGCCTGGATGTCCGCCGGTCGGTATCGCACGCGCCGGCCGAGCTTCACGAAGATCGGTCCGCCCCCCGTGCATCTAAGTTTTTCCAGATATTGTTTGGAGAGGCGGCAGAGGGCGGCGGCCTCCGTGGTTTCGAGAAACGACAACGTGGATTGCATTTTCGATCTCCTTTCCGTCCGGTTGATGATCCGGACGGAACGAAGGTGCCGAAAGTCCGCGATGTCGTCACCGGTAGTTAGGAAATTGATTGGGAATCCTAACTACCGGACATTGTCGAACCGTTCGGAAAGCCACGAGTAGAGTTCGCGTTCCCTCCCGGGCTTCCTCTTCCTCGGCGCGTCGAAATCGAAAACGGACCAAACCGCCGCCGCGAACCGCACCACGCAAGCCCTGGCGATTCCCGCGTCGGTGCCGGTAATGTCCCGCCAGACGTACCGTATGGCGCGGACGAACGCCTGTTCGAAGACGTTGCGGCGATTGGGCGTTGCCAGTATGTTGCCTTTGAACAATTCTTTCTGCTCGTCGAAGAACTCTTTCGCGTCGGCAACCACCTTGTCCATCCCTTGGATGATCGCCTCCAGCCGCTCGCGGTCGTCGACAAAGTCTTCCTCCCCGCGCCTGATCTGCAACCGGCTGCATTCGCGTTTCAGCTCGGTGGAAAAGCGCTTTATATCGTCGACTTTGCGCTCGTGCCGGGCGATTCTCTCTCGCATGTCCTCGCTCCCACGCCTTACCTGGCGGTCGCGTTCCGAGGCCAGGCAGGCGAACTCCACCGCGTCGAGGATCTTCCCTTCGCAAACCGCGTCGCCGTGGACCAGTCTGCCAGACGCCCTGGCTATGGACAGTGCCTCGCCGAAATCCGGCTTGCCTTCCCGGATCTTCTGGAAGAATTTGTAAAGCCGCGTGTCGATATTCGACGCCACGATCTCCATCAGCGCGGCATGTCGGTTCATGGTCATGGCTGGTCCTCCGGCGACGCTGAAGCGTCGCGGCCGCCAATGGCGGCGTGGATGCGGCCGGCGGACCGCTCGACGGCGGCGCGCGCCGGCCCCTGTTCAAGATGCGCGTATCTTTCCGTCGTTTTGGATTGCGTGTGTCCAAGCAGCTTGCCGACGATGAACAGCGACTCGCCTCCCGAGACCGCGACGCTCGCGAAAGAATGCCGCAGGTCGTGCAGCCGCACGTCTTCCAGCCCCGCCAACTTGCGCACGGCGTACCACTGCTTTCTCACGTCCTTCTTCGCTCTCGTCGGATCCGAGTCCTGCGGAAAAACGTACTTGCCGACCCGCGGCAGCGCCTTCAGTATCTCGACCGCGGCTTCCGGAATCAGGATCGCACGCTTGCCGGTTTTGGTGTGACGGGTCATGAACCTGAGCTCGAGATCGACGTCGCACCATTCGACTTCGAGGTTTTCCGACATTCTGGTGCCCATCAGCGCGATACACCGGATGGCGTCCGCGGCGTTGCGGCTGATGACATACGGCGGCCGGATTTTGCCGATGTGTTTGGCCTTTTTGCCTGGCTTTGCCGGCGGCGGCGCGTAGGGGATGCCTACGGTCTCCGCGGTCCGGATGGCGTCTCCGAGCCGCACCATCTCGTCCGTGTTCAGAAACCTCTCGCAGCCGAACTCGGCAAACCGTTCGATGCCGGTCACGGGGTTGGCCGCGCGGGTGACGTACTTCGCCCGGGCCGCGCCGCCCCATAGGCTGCTGATGAGCTGCAGGCACCTATTCGAGACGACGGGATTGGTTTCCCCGAGTTTCAGGTGGAACCTCTCCACGTCCCAGGTTTCCATCTGGTCGAGCTTGCATTTCCCCAGGGCAGGCCCGATGTGGTTCCTGATCAGGGAGCGGTAGGTGCTAATGGTCGAGAGTTTCGGCTTGGCGTGCAGCGGCTGCTTGATGGCAACGTTCTCCTTCGCAGCCAGATACCCCTCCGCGAATTCCTCGAGAGTGGGCATTGCCCTGAGGTCGGCGCGCATTCCCGCGGGGTCGCGGCCGTTCAGCTTGACGAGGGCATGTTTTTTCGCGCGCTGCCGGGCTTCCTCGGGCGTCAGCTCCCCGTGCCTGCCCAGCGTCACCCGCCGGACGCGTGACGACCGGCCGCTTCCCACCCGGTATTCGTAGCGGTAGGATATTCCCGTAACGATCCGCAGCGCCTGGAAGCCGGCCAGATGGCTGTCGCGGATGATAGCTCCGGGCTCCCGTTTCAGCAGGGACTTTATCGTCGTGTTGTTGATGCTGGCCATGATGTCTCCTTTCCTACTGAACTTGCGTTGGCGTCACGGACTCGTCGTGCTAGGGGCGATCCCGGGAAATCACAGATAGATGAGGAAAATCTGAACTGCAAGTAATATCAATGTGTTGCATACCGTGGGAAAGCCGGTACAACGCCGGGAAACGACCGGCAAATGGCCCATAACCTTCAGGTCGAAGGCTCATAACCTGAAGGCCGCAGGTTCAAATCCTGCCCCCGCAACCAAAGATCCCTGCGATCCCAAGGAGCCCCCATTGTGGGGCTTTTTGCGTTTCTGGGCCTCGGAGACCCCCGTCTGTCCCATCAGGTCATCAGGTCTTCGAGCACGGCCTTCTGATCTTCTGATGGAGGAACGCCGGGTCCTTCTTGCCGCACGCAAAGGTCAGGATCGCCGCTAGGTCGCCACGCAGCACGATTGCCAATTCCTCGCCATTGGGCACGAGCTCGATCCTTTCGACGAGCGTGCGTAGCATCTGTGCGGCACGCCCTCGGGTCTCTACGTTAACAAGCTGGTCATGAAGGGCGGCGATCTCGTCGTGGTAAAGTTTGGCGAGGCTCGGATGCAGCAGGGGAGGCGGTTCTTCCGTCGCCTCGAGCATCGACGACAGTTCCTTCTTCCGCTTCTCCAAAGTCATCATCTTTTCATTGATGCGGTCAGCGACACCGCCCTTCAGAATGAGATTCAGTAGCGTGTCGAGTTCGCGGTCGATGCGTTTGATCTCCGCCTCGGCAGAATTGAGCGATGCTCGCGCCTCCATCCGGGCCTTGTTGACCTCGCGCGTAAACTCCGCGCAAAACTCTTTGAAGAGTTCCGGCTCCATCAGGTGCTTGTCGAGCCCGTTCAGGATGGTTGCTTCGAGCGTATCGCGGCGGATATTGAGCCGGTTGTCGCAGGTGCCCTTACTGCGGGCATTGGTGCAGCCGAGGATATGCTTCGAAATCATCGAATAGCCGCCACCGCAGCAGCCGCATTTGACCAGCCCGGTGAACAGGTGCTTCGGACGCCGGCGATCGTTCAGAGTCGTGTTGTCGCCCGGTCGTGTTCCCGGTTCCAGCGCCAGTTGACTTTGCCGCTGCTTCACCAATGACCAGAGGTTATGATCGACGATGCGGAGCTCCGGAACCTCCTGGAACACCCAGTCGCTTTCCGGATTAAGGCGCGAGACCCGTTTGCCCGTGTTCGGATCCTTCAGGTAACGAAGGCGGTTCCAAACGAGCTTTCCGACGTAAAGTTCATTGTTGAGGATACCGGTCCCGCGCTTGGGGTTGCCATGGATGGTCGACGGGCCCCATTCGCTCCCCTGCGGTCCCGGCACGCCCTCGCTGTTCAGCCGCATCGCGATCATCCGCGACGACTTGCCGGCGAGATACTCCATGAAAATCCGCCGGACGATATCGGCCTCGGCCTCGTTGACGGTCCGCTCGCCGCGGCTGGCCTCGCCGGAAGATTCTATCTGCCGGACGACGTCGTAGCCGTAGCAAAGACCGCCGCCCGATTTGCCATCCTCGACCCGGCCGCGCAGGCCGCGCCGCGTCTTGTCGGCAAGATCCTTGAGGTAGAGCGCGCCCATCGTGCCCTTGAGACCGATATGCAGTTCACTGACCTCGCCTTCGGATAGTGTCACGATGCTGACGCCGGCAAAACGCATGCGCTTGTAGAAACCGGCAATGTCTTCCTGGTCGCGGGAGAGGCGATCGAGAGATTCCGTCAGGATAAGGTCGAACCTGCGCTTGAGGCCGTCGGCGATCAGTTCCTGCACGCCCGGCCTGAGCAGTGACGCCCCGGAAATCGCTCGGTCGGAATAGCTGTCGACGACCGCCCATCCCTCGCGGTCGGCCCGGGCGCGGCAAACACGCAGTTGGTCCTCGATCGAGGCGTCGCGTTGATTGTCGGAGGAGTAGCGGGCGTAGAGCGCGACCTTCATGCGACGGTCTCCCCGTGCCATTCCTGGGTTGGCAAAACCTTGAATTCATCTGACACCCTGGCAAACGCATCCTCAAAGGCGTCAGGCATGCTTTTCACTTCAAGCTGCGGCGTCTCGGTAACTTCTATGGTGCGCTTGCGCCGACGCACGTCGTGCCGAACGGCATCGATCCGCAGCGCCCTGAATGCCATATTAAACTTGCACTCGTAGAAATCGAGTTCGTCTGGAAAGTCGCCAGATCCATCTACCACAAAAAGCTCGACCAGATTGTCGAGGATTTCCTGACGCAGATTTGCTGAATCCGGCATCGCGCCGTCAGGAACCTTGAACAGAAAATTGGCTTCGCACCTACGAGCAATATGGGCAAGACTGCGCTCATCAGCTCTTGATTGTCAGAACGCCTCCCCTCCCGAACGAGGTGGACAAGACACTCGGATCGCAAATGGCGAGGGTCGGCGCGGTCGATAATCATGAGACGGCCCCGCAGATCGGCAGGAGAGAGCTGGGAAGCCTCGTCGATCTGGGTTTCCACCCCTGGAGGGCGCGTATAGGGCGTCCCATCCGATTCTGTCTTGGTCAACAATCGAGCCATCTGACCCCCTTGCTTAGCGCAGCAGCGGTTTGAGCGGCCACGAGGTGCGCTCGTCTAATTGATCGCGCTACGGCGGGAAACCCGGAAAGGGATTTCCAGAATTTTTCGCTCTTCTTCTTTTCTCGGCTAAAGAAACGTTGGCCGACGATGTGTTGGATGGTCCTCCCGTTGGCTTCTGCGACCATTCTCAGCCCCACATGCTGGACAGCGGCACCGCGGCCAGCTTGTCGCCGAACGGCACGACATCTGTATTGTCGTAGAGGACTATGCCAAAGGCGAAACGATCGCCGCAGGCCTCGGCAAGTGCGCGGAGCCCTCCGAAATCGCCGGCCTTGACCGTGGCGCTGGCCTTGACCTCGATGCCAGCGATCATCCCGTCGTCGCGTTCCAGTACGATGTCGACCTCGCGCATGTCCCGATCCCGGAAATGATATGGTGTCAACCGCAGGTCCGACGCCGTCATTAGCTTCAGAACTTCGGAAAACACGAAGCTCTCCAGCAGCGCGCCGAATGTTCCGCGATCCGCCTTCACTCGGTCGAAGGTGAGCCCGCGCACACTGGCCAACAGACCTGAATCGAGGAAATGCAGCTTGGGCGTCTTGACGATACGCTTCAGCGTATTGGTGAACCAAGGCTGTACCGTTGCGACCAGGAACACCTGTTCGAGCAGTCCGACATAACGCTGCCCAGTCTTGTGACTGACGTTGATGCTGCCGCCAAACTGCGAATAGTTGACCAATTGGCCTGTATGTTCGGCCAATAGCCGCACGAACTTCGGCAACTCGGTCAGCTTCTCCACATCGGCAATGTCCCGGAGATCTCGCGTCAGGATAGAAGTCAGATAGGACCGTGCCCAATCTTGCCGTCGTCGTTCGTTGTTGCGGCTGATCGCTTCGGGGAATCCCCCGAGCAGAACGAGTTGGACGAAGTCGTCTCCCATGATAGAGCTCCGCGGGCTCTTTAGATTCCCGTCGAAAAGGTGTTCCAGAAAGGACGGCGTCCGGCCTTCGATCTCGGCCCTTGCCAGCGGCAGCATTCGGATGGTCTCCATTCGCCCCGCCAGGCTGTCCGCAATCCGCGGTAAAGTCAGCACGTTTGCCGACCCGGTAAGCAGAAACCTGCCCGGACGATAGTCCTCATCGACTGTCTTCTTGATCGCCAGCAACAGGTCTGGCGCACGCTGAATCTCGTCGATGATGGCTCGATCCAGGCCGCGAATGAAGCCGGCAGGATCGGATTGGGCGGCTTCGAGAACCGTCTGATCGTCGAGGGTGATATAGGTTCGGCCGGCTTCTCCCATCTTTCGGACAAGTGTAGTCTTGCCGGCTCGGCGCGGTCCTACGATGAGGACGACCGGAGTATCCAAAAGGGCTTCCTCCGCCCGCTGCTCTACAAACCTCTCGAACATGTTTTCCTCGAATCTCGGACGATTGGAACTGTCGTTCTCGGCTGATTGGAAGTCAATGGCTCGCTAATTGGAACTTGCAAGGGGGCAATCTGGAAGGAGGAATGCTTCCGAACGACGGTTCGTTGCCGGCCCACCCCCGCAGCGGAGAGACCAAACAACGCCCCCTCAGAATTGGGGCGTAGGTGGGTTTGTCCAGACGCGTTGATGGCTCGAAGAGAGGCTTCTGGCACCTAGCGCAGAGACCACGATGTCCAAATACGATCGCAACGCATGCTCGGCGTCGGGTTAGTCAATCCCGGTAGGTCCAATCGGTAATTTCAGCGATCCGCTCGAACACGCTGCCGACGCCGCCAGCCGTTGGGTCAGCCCGCTGGAGCCACTCCTCCGCCCATGCGATCCATTCGTCAACGCTGCGGCCGTCGATTTCGGCGATGGGCGTGACGTTCATTGATCGTAGCGCCGCCAGGAAATCGCGCACGGCAGCGAGATCGTGCCAGTTCTGCGCTAACTCTCGGAAGCGTCGCCAGCGGTTAGCATCGCGCTTCCGATGCCGCTGTTCTTCATAGCGGCGCTGCTCGGCAATTTGGCGCTCGCGCTCCGCCGCCTCTCGATCCTCACGCTGTTGAACGAGTAATGGTCCGGCTGCGACGAAGGTTGCCAAGATGTCCGGCAGCATGCCCTCCATTGGCTGCTTTTCAGATTCGAGCCATTGCCGCGGAAGAGCATTCGGCCACTGCCAGGTTTTGATCTCGAAAACGAGCCAACCTGTCGGCACCAAATCCTTTTTCCAGTCTTTGTCGCCGGGCGATTTCCATCGCTTTTCGTTATCGGTCAGAGGCCGACGTTCCTGCTTTTGCTTTTCGCGAACCTAAACTCCACCTTTTCGCCTAGAACCTCGGCAAACAGGAGGCCTCGCTCTCCCTGCTTAACCTTTCCTCCTTGGCGCTCAATCGCCTTGAAGAGCGCATCCAGAATGCGATGTTTGCGGTGGTCCGTTTCGGAGAAATCGCCAGGGTCATAAAGATTGCGCCTCCATGGATCGCGCTCGCTTCGGGCTTGACGCTTCTTCTGTTCGTGCTCCGTCAGCCATGAAGCAATAACTGTATGAGGTCTCAAAAGGCGTTCTGGCACCACGAGGGCGGCTTCACTTGCACGGACTTTGTCCGCTTGCTGCTTGACCTCCGGCGGCAGTTCGATGGGAGGCGGCGGCAACGGTGTCGGGCGAATGGTAATGGAGTGCACGCTGGTCGATTTTGGCAGTGGCGTCTGTTTTGGTGCTTTGCCCACAGCGTGTTTCGCTCAATATCCGCGTGGCGGATACGGGATATCTTCTCGATCGCAGATTTTGGCAAGACCATTGCCGCTGATGCCATAGTCCTCGGCCAAGCGCGACATCGGTGTCCTCCACACCGCGCCGTAGAGTTCCTCTCGTGTCATCGTCGTCGGTTGTGTCGGACGTGGCTTTAGCGCGACTTGCACGGGATTTTCAGCAGGGGGCGCAAGAACCTGTTGTGGATCCACGGAAACGGAAACTGCATCTGGGTCCGCTTTGGTATATCTCAGTTTGCGCTTAATGCTCGGCTTCTCTGTATCCAGCACCAGCGGCTCGACACATCCAGATGGTGCTGGTGGCAAAGGTGGCTGCTCGACAGGCTTTCCGAACTCCTTGCGCATCCAATGCCCGGACGATGGCTTTGGAATATCGGCGCGTCGCAGCAATGTGCTGAGATTGCCGGTGGTGGTCCGGAGTTCAACAACCAGGTGCGACATTGGCTTCGACCAAACGCGGTCATACAGTTCTTGGCGGGTGAAGCGGTGTTCCATGGCAAATAAACAAAGACGCCATCTGGGTTAGCGAGAAAAGGGACCTAGTGGCATTATTTAGAACAAAAAGAGAACGAATGACAACCCACGTAGTGCCGAAATTTACTATTCGACCTGCGCTATCCGAACTTTCTTACCGCAGAATGCTGCCGTTTCTAAGCGGTTTCACATGACGCTATATCACGCTAATTAAGGTGCCAACTTCGGTATTTCTCTCTCAACTAATCGCAGGAATCGTTGGTTGCGAGCCCCCGCAACCAATCCCCTAAAACTAGAAAGATCTGCGCGGATCGCCCAAGCGGAACCCGTTCCCACCAGCTGCAGAGCAGCCCAACTCTCCTCCGAGGTTGGCGGTGATCTTGGCCAATGGCTGTCTGCCGTACTCATCTGCGTTATTGCGAGCCAAGAAGATGAGCTTGGACGGCGATCTCGACGTTGTCCGGATTGAACTGAGCCTTTACCCTGGCGATCTTCTCCCGAAGATCTTCCGCCGGCTGGTTTGTGTCGGTGACATCATCCACAAGTTTCTGGAATACCGCTTAAAGTTCTGTGCTGGTTGAGAGGGGACGACCTTCAGCGGGGCGATCGGCGATCTGCTGGATGAAGTGGTTCTGACGCTGCCCCACTGAGCCTAGCCCTCACATGTGGGCAGGATAGTCGTCGACCGAAGAATACAGTTTTCACTCAACGGCAACCGTCAGGCTCGGGCAAGATTGCACCGCGATAAGTCATACCGCTTGAGTTAGGGGATTTGCTTGCATGATCAAGGTGGCTTTATGCGGCGTAGGTTACTGGGGGCGCAACCTGCTACGTGTCCTGTCCAGCAATCCTGGGATTCAGTTAACCGCAATCGTTGACATGCGGCTGGAGGTTCGAGAACGACTGGCGCAATCGTTCCCGAGCGCCGCGATTTACGAAGACGCATCGTCTGTCATTCTCGATCCCAGTATTGATGCAATGGTCATTGCAACGCCGGTGTCCTCGCACTATTCGCTTGCTAAAGCCGGCTTGGACGCCGGCAAGCATGTGATGATCGAGAAGCCGATGTGCGGTTCCAGCGAAGAGGCGGAGGACCTAGTCGCACGTGCCAAAGCCTACGGCTTAACTCTGATGGTTGACCACACCTTCCTCTTCCATCCTGCCGTTCGAAAGCTCCGAGATCTCGTTGCAAGCGGTACGCTCGGGCATATTTCCTATTTCGATTCTCAGCGCGTCAATTTGGGGCTTTTTCAACCGGACGTGAATGTGCTCTGGGATCTCGCTCCTCACGACCTATCCATCCTGGACTATCTGTTTTCTGCTGAGCCGGTTTCAGTGGAGGCCAGCGGGTATTGTCATGTCAACGACAAATCGCCCGATATCGCTTACATCACCTTGCACTACGAGAACTCTATGGTCGCGCACCTCAATCTGAGTTGGATGTCACCGGTAAAAATGCGGCGGATTGCTCTTGGGGGCAGCAAGCAAATGGCTGTCTGGGATGATCTGAATCGCGATGAGCCGGTCAAGATCTATGATTCCGGCATCACTATCCATTCCAATCAGGATCGCGAAATCAATCTTCCGAACTACAGAATCGGCGCGGTGACATCCCCTCGCATTTCCGGCCCTGAGCCGCTGGCGGAAGTGGTTGAACACTTCCGCCGCTCCATCCTCGGGCAGGAGCGCTGCCAAACTGATGGTGATTTCGGACTGAGGATTGTCAGAACGCTGGAGCGAGCGCAGTCGGCGTTGGAATGCAGCTTGCAGCAGGTCGCATACAGTAAGCGCAATACATTCAATATCATCGCGGCAGAGTGAGATGATGGAACAGCAGCTCAAACAAGCGAACGCCTCAAATTTTCTGACCGGGAAGCGTATTTTAGTGACCGGAGGCGCCGGCTTCATCGGCTCGCACATTATCGATCAACTCATGGGCCACGAGGTCCAGGCCGTTGTGGTTGTCGATAATATGGTGCGCGGGAGACCTGAGAATCTCTCTGCCGTTGCCGCTGACCCGCGCCTGAGGCTTGTAAACGGCGATATTCGTGACAACGCTCTCATGAACGAACTGGTGCGAGACGCCGATATCGTATTCCATCAGGCCGCTTTGAGGATTACTCATTGTGCCGCCGAACCCGCCGAGGCCTTTGAGGTTATGGGCCGCGCCACATTCGATCTTCTGCAGCTCTGCGTGAAACACAAAATTCAGAAGATTATCGCTGCGTCGTCCGCCTCAATCTATGGCTATGCTCCAGAATTTCCAACCACCGAGGCCGCAGCACCCTATGCCGATCGAACATTGTACGGCGGTCTGAAGCTCTTCAATGAAAAGCTACTCCGATCATTCAACGATATGTACGGCCTCAACTACTGTGCGCTTCGCTACTTCAATGTTTATGGAACGCGCATGGATATCCACGGCCGCTACACGGAGGTCCTGATCCGATGGATGGAGAGAATTGCCGCCAATCAACCTCCGATCATCTTTGGTGACGGACTGCAAACCATGGATTTCGTTGAGGTTCGCGACGTCGCGTCTTCGAATATTGCGGCGGCTCTCTCCTCTGCTTCGGACGAAGTCTACAATGTCGCGTCAGGGGCCGAAGTTTCTCTGAGAGAATTGGCGCAGACGCTGCTCAAGATCATGGGGCGGGAAAATCTCGAAATCCACCACGAACCCGCTCGCAACGTTAACCCAGTGGAGCGGCGGCTGGCCGATCCGTCAAAGGCGCGGTCGCAACTTGGTTTCGAAGTTTCGATCGGGCTGGAAGATGGATTGCGCGATCTGGTGCGATGGTGGCGGAATGAACGTGTCTCCATGTTGGAGTTGGCCAAGTGATCCCCCTTATGCGCCCAACGGTGGGGCCACAAGAAGCGGACGCACTCGCCTCGGTCATCGCTTCCGGCTGGTTGACCCAGGGACCACAGGTTCTTGGGTTCGAGACGGAGTTCGCTGCAATGACCGGTGCCTCATATGCGTGCGCGGTTTCTAACTGTACGACTGCGCTTCATTTGGCACTGCTGGCTGTCGGTGTCGGACCGGGTGACGAGGTAATCACGGTCAGTCACAGCTTCATTGCGACAGCGAATGCCATCCATATGTGTGGTGCCGAGCCGGTCTTCGCCGACATCGCCGCTGATAGCTACAATATGGATCCGACAACTATTGAGGCGCTGATAACGTCGCGGACTAAAGCCGTGTTGTGTGTGGACCAGATCGGTATGCCGTGCGACCTGCGGGCGATTTGCGCTGTCGCTCATGCGCATGGGCTGGCAGTGGTGGAAGACGCAGCCTGCGCCAGCGGATCGATGATCCTAGTCGATGACCAATGGCACCGGATCGGTGGCGTCCTCTCTGACGTGGCATGCTTCTCATTTCATCCCCGCAAGGTTCTTACGACGGGCGAGGGCGGAATGATCACCACGAACAACCCTGAAATAGACTCGAAGTGCCGCCTTCTGAGGCAGCATGGAATGTCTGTCTCAGACCTCGCGCGTCATGCATCCAATCGTGTTGTGATCGAGACCTACACCGAGACGGGTTTCAATTATCGCATGACCGACCTACAGGCTGCGGTTGGACGAGAGCAGCTAAAGCGTCTCGATGGAATTGTTGCCGAAAGGCGGAAATTGGCGAAGCGCTACGGCGAACTCCTGATGCCCATCGATGGCGTAATCATACCGCAAGAGCCGAACTGGGCGAAATCGAACTGGCAGAGCTATTCGATTGGGTTGCCGAAAAGTGCAGATCGCGAAGAGGTCATGCAGAAGATGCTCGACCGCAAAATAGCGACCCGGCGTGCAGTCATGTCCAGCCACCTTGAAGCGCCCTGGCGCGGGGCCCGGCATGGAGGGCTTTCCCGATCAGAGCATGCCAGCGCAGCTCATCTCATCCTGCCACTTTTCTGCGGAATGACGGATGCCGAACAAGTCAGCGTGGCAACTGCCTTGTCAGAGATCCTTGCTGAAAAAGGAGTGGCCTGATGCCCATTGCTGACAATGTCGTTATCGAAGATGACGTACTGGTTTTCCATCCAGATCTCGTCAATTTGTATGGCTGCACGATCGGCCATGGAACACGGATCGGCACCTTCGTGGAAATCCAATCGGATGTCCGTGTCGGCGCAAAATGCAAGATCCAGTCCCATAGTTTCATCTGCTCAGGTGTCATCATTGAGGATGAGGTGTTCGTGGGCCATGGCGTCATGTTCACAAACGATCGCTATCCGGCTGCGACAAACGCTGAAGGTGCATTGCAGGGCTCGGAAGATTGGGTCTGCCTTCCCACCCGTATCTGCTCCGGCGCATCGATCGGAAGCAATGCCACGATTCTACCTGACCTTGTAATTGGGCGAAAGGCTATGGTCGCAGCGGGGGCTGTGGTGACCAAAGACGTTCCCGAATATGCCATCGTCGCGGGCAATCCAGCACGCGTAATAGGGTCTACTCGCGACAGGTCGGAGAGTGGTCGATGAGTTCGCAGACTGCGGTACCTTTCGTCGATCTCTCCATCCAATGGGAGCAGATTCGCCATAATGTCATGCCGGAGATCGAACGACTGTTCGATGCAAGTGCTTTTTGCCTAGGGCCATGGGTCGACGAATTCGAAAAAGCTATTGCCGCCTATCTTGAAGTCGATCATGCCATTGCCGTCAGCAGTGGCAGCGCTGCCCTGCATCTGGCGGTCATTGCCGCGGGCATAGGCCCAGGAGACAAGGTTCTGGTGCCGGCCCATAGCTTTATCGGCACATTGTGGGGTGTGATCTATCAGGGCGCTATTCCGGTTTTTTGCGATGTGGAACATGCTACGGGTACGATCGACATTGCGGATGCGGAAAGGCGTCTGGATGGCGATGTGAAAGCAATCATTCCTGTTCATCTTTATGGTCAGCCCGCAAATATGACGGCAGCGCTGAAGTTTTCCGAGCGTCACGGACTGACAATGATAGAAGACGTGGCCCAAGCGATCGGCGCTCGTTACAACGGCCGACCGCTTGGATCGATGGGGTCAATGGGTTGCTTCAGTTTCTACCCAGGCAAGAATCTCGGTGCAGCGGGTGAAGGCGGTCTCATCATCACGCAAGACGCCGAACTTGCTCAGCGCCTGAGGGCACTGAGAAATCACGGGCAGACGGAACGTTATCTCCATGAACAGATTGGCTACAACTACCGCATGGATGGCCTGCAAGCCTTGGTCTTGAACAGCAAGCTAGGGCATCTTGATGATTGGACCGATCAGCGGAAGCAGGCGGCAGAGCGGTATAAAGAGGGCTTGAAAGGCACGCCCTTAATGCTCCCTGATGTCGTGCATGGCGATCATGTTTACCATCTCTACGTCGTACGCACGGATCGGCGCGACGACCTACGGTCGTACCTTGCTGCAAGAGGTATTCAGACCGGATTGCACTACCCCATTCCATTGCATCGGCAGCCTTGCCTAGCGCAAGTCGAAAGCGCTCAAACTGAATTTCCTGCAACAGAGGAATTTGCCGGCCAGGGACTGTCTTTGCCCATGTTCGCCGGCATAACCGCGGCGCAGCAGCAACAAGTCGTCGATGCAATTTGCTCATTTTTCGAAAGGGGTGGGAAATGACGGTGGCAACACAGCGCAGGCGCGTTCTATGCGTGTTGCCGCAGCTCAATGCGACCGCAGCTCCAGTTCTCACAAATGTGGTCGACGAGTGGATTTACGCGCTTGCTCACCACTGCGAGGTCAGCGTTGTCGATCGCGACTTCGATTTCAAAGCCGTCTGTGATGAACTGCAGCCCGATTTCGTCATATTTTCGGCAGTACATTCCGGCAGACCATTACGGCTTAACATCACAAACATTGATACCTACCCAGAGATACCGCGGGCGCTTTACTTCAATTGCGACCCACACGACCCGATGCGGCCACTCACGCTGAGCGCCGTCACTGAATACGGCATTGACACAATCTTCTGCTTCGGGCTGGAACACCTGCAGCATATGCCGGAGCTGTCACAATTTACCTGTTTCGTCATTCCAAAATTTATCGATCCCGAGATATTCCATGACTACAACTTGGAAAAGATCATCCCAGTCAACATAATGAGTGGGCATCTATTCCCGAGTTTCTACCCTTGGCGGGCAAAGCTGACCCACGAGGTTCAACACCTCTTTCCAACGCTAATTTATACTCATCCGGGCTATAGTTTACAGGACCGCAGGCCATTTGAAATTCGTGACGCTAAATACGCCCAGCTAATTTCTCAAAGCTACTTTTCGGCCGCCGATACGACACGGCTGGACTATGTCGTTCGCAAGCACCTCGAGATACCGGCTTCCGGTACGGTTCTTCTTGCTCCTGACTCCGATCGTCTGAGAGAATACGGTTTTGCCGACATGCAAAACTGCATCATGGGCAGCGGAAAGGAGCTCTACCAAAAGATCAACGAGGTCAGCAAAGACCTCGATCTCTATTCCGACATCCGCAGAAAGGGCTATGAACTCGTTCACAGCCGTTACACGCGTCAGGCGTGGACTTATATTGCAGATTGGTACGAGTGCCGCCGCGCCGTCCGTTCAGGCGAGGTTGTCAGACAAATCAATTGGTTCGGCAAATTTGAGATCGTTCCAATGCAGTCACATTCCGCAGTTTTCGTGAACATGGCCATTCCCGACAGCCCGATGTCCGCAGTGCTTCGTTCGGCCAGATCGGCAATTCTGGAGGGAGGAGATCTCAAAGAAGTCGCGCAGACCCTGAAAGAGCTGAGTACTTGGATTGGCCATATCGCCGAGCCATGGATTCTGCTCGGCATTATCTCGCTGCTCGAGGGCAATGCAGGAGAAGCAGCCATTCTACTTAGCCGCCGCAGCAATCTCCAGGGCTCGTCTTCGCCGGCCTTAGCGCAGATTGATCCGGTCGAGATTGCTTGGCTTCTCCTCCTGAGTGATATTATTGGCGACAAGGATTTGAGAGTTTTCCTGCTTGAACAGGCCAAGACCGTCCCTCACGTTTCTATCAGGCGAACTAAATGGCTGATCGAAGCAAACGAACTTGCGGATCTATCCGACGACGCCTCGCTTGACGGGCCGTTGCCTGGGGACTGCCTCTCGATCGCTTGGATTGGAAATGAGGACTTAGACAGTTGGCTTGATTTGATGGCGAGGTTGTTGCGCGCAAACAATCGTCACGAACGCGCACTCGATATTGAAGGCCTTCTTGCCATGCGTGTGAGATCGGTGGGACCGACGAATACCGAAGCCGCCACGGTCTAGTTTTCGGCAGCGATAGGTGGTGGAATTTCACGCAAGCGAGGCTACACCGCTTCTTTGGCCGTCCATTGTGGCGGGTTTATCGCAACGGTCAAAGTGGATAGAGCAAGTCACTCATGATTGAAGCATTGCGAGCACTTCAGAAAACGCTGCAACTCAAGAAGCTCGCGCAATTCCAGCGGCGCGTGTCCTTCGGCGATTTGATAACAGATCGTTGGGAAAATGCGCGTGAATACGGATTTGGTGAGGGTACATCCTGTTACGACAGTGCGCTCGTTATGGGAGAGGTCCGTGTCGGTTCCCACACTTGGATTGGACCTGGAACGGTATTGGATGGGACTGGCGGGCTTTCGATCGGTGACCACTGCTCAATCTCCACTGGTGTTCAGATTTATTCTCATGACACCGTGCAAAGAAGCTTAACGCTCGGAAAAGCGCCGATCGAATATTCTCCAACTAGGATTGGCAGCGGCGTCTACATAGGTCCCAACAGTGTCATTTCTCGTGGCGTGACGATTGGAGATGGTGTGGTGGTTGGAGCGATGTCGTTTGTTAATCACGATGTTCCGGCTGGCAGTAAAGTCTGGGGCTGCCCCGCCCGAATCCAAACGTAGAACAGGCGCTGGCCTTTGATCCAAAGCCCGTGGTGCAGCCACGGGCCCGCGCTAGCTTTTTGGCATGCGAGAGCGCATCCGCCACTTTGCGTCCGGCGGTGACGCGGTCGGGCGTGTGGACAGCACCGTTACCGCAGCACCCTATGAGCCTAACGATAGCAGTCTGTTATGGACACCGTGCGGATGATGGTGCATCTGCTGCCTCGGCGAGCCCGAGGGTAGAGTTTCGAAGCAGACGTTGTTCGCCAAAACTCATAGCTTTTAATTATCGCAACGATCAGTAAATCCAACTTAGAATTATGATCTGCTTCCGATATGAAGGAGCGAAGGGAGGATGTGTCGACCGGTACCCTCGGCGTGAGTGCCGAAAACCGTTTCCAGGCGATGTAACCGAGCCTCGTGGTTTGGCAGATCCCCCTTTGGACGGCAGAAAATTCAAAGCAATCAAGGAGAACGTTATGGACCAGAAACCCGACAGCGCAGGAAAATGTCCTGTCGCGCATGGCAGTGCGCCCCGTGGTCGATCCAATCGCGACTGGTGGCCGGACCGGCTGGACGTTCAGATTCTTCACCAGCATTCCGCTCTTTCCGATCCGATGGGCAAGGCGTTCGACTATGCCGAGGAATTCAAGACGCTCGACCTCGATGCGCTGAAGAAGGACCTTCATGCGTTGATGACCGATTCGCAGGACTGGTGGCCGGCCGACTTCGGTCACTACGGCGGTTTGTTCATTCGCATGGCATGGCACAGCGCCGGTACTTACCGCATCACTGACGGCCGCGGCGGTGCAGGTGCCGGTCAGCAGCGTTTCGCCCCACTCAACAGCTGGCCGGACAACGCCAACCTCGACAAGGCTCGCCGTCTTCTGTGGCCGATCAAGCAGAAATACGGCAATAAGATCTCTTGGGCCGACCTGTTGATCCTGACCGGTAACGTTGCGCTCGAATCCATGGGCTTCAAGACCTTTGGTTTTGCCGGCGGTCGCGCCGACGTATGGGAGCCCGAGGAACTCTTCTGGGGTCCGGAGGCCACTTGGTTGGGCGACGAGCGTTACAGTGGCGAGCGCGAGCTCTCTGAACCACTCGGCGCCGTGCAGATGGGCCTGATCTACGTCAATCCCGAAGGTCCGAACGGCAACCCCGATCCGGTCGCGGCTGCCCGCGACATCCGCGAAACCTTTGCCCGTATGGCCATGAACGACGAAGAGACGGTAGCGTTGATTGCCGGCGGTCATACCTTCGGCAAGACGCACGGAGCCGGCGACCCGTCGCTGATCGGCGCAGAGCCGGAAGGCGGGGCGATCGAAGATCAGGGGCTCGGCTGGAAGAGTTCGTTTGGTACGGGCGTCGGCAAGGATGCCATCACTGGCGGTCCTGAGGTGACGTGGACGCAGACTCCGACGAAGTGGAGCAACTACTTCTTCGAAAACCTGTTCGGCTTTGAATGGGAGCTGACTCAAAGCCCGGCCGGCGCGAAGCAGTGGAAGGCCAAAAACGCCGATGCTTCGATTCCCGATGCCTATGACGCGTCGAAAAAGCATCTTCCGACGATGTTGACCACCGACCTGTCGCTGCGTTTCGATCCGGCATACGAGAAGATCTCTCGCCGCTTCCTTGAAAATCCGGATCAGTTTGCAGATGCCTTCGCTCGCGCCTGGTTCAAGCTGACCCACCGCGATATGGGGCCGAAGGTTCGTTACCTCGGGCCGGAAGTGCCGGCGGAAGACCTGATCTGGCAGGATGTGATCCCGGCCGTTGATCACAAGCTGATCGACGATGCGGACATTGCCGAACTGAAGGACAAGGTTCTCTCAGCGGGCCTGTCCGTGCAGGAACTGGTCTCGACCGCCTGGGCGTCTGCCTCGACCTTCCGCGGCTCGGATAAGCGCGGTGGCGCAAATGGCGCACGCATCCGGCTTGCGCCTCAGAAGGACTGGGAAGTGAACCAGCCAGCCCAACTTGCCAAGGTGCTTGGCCTCCTCGAGGGTATCCAGAAGGATTTCAATGCTGCCCAGACCGGTGGCAAGAAGATCTCGCTCGCCGACCTGATCGTTCTCGCCGGTGCCGCCGGTGTCGAGAAGGCGGCAAAGGCCGGCGGCCACGACGTCACCGTGCCGTTCACGCCTGGCCGCACGGATGCCTCGCAGGAACAGACGGACGCGGCCTCCTTCGCTGCGCTTAAGCCGCGCGCCGACGGTTTCCGCAACTATGTCGGCGGTCGCCAGTTCATGAAGCCGGAAGAAGCTCTCGTCGATCGCGCCCAGTTGTTGACGCTGAGCGCTCCGGAAATGTCGGTTCTCGTCGGCGGACTGCGCGTGCTGAAGGCTGGCCAGCCCGAGCATGGCGTCTTCACGTCTCGTCCCGAAGCACTGACGAACGACTTCTTCGTCAACCTGCTCGACATGGGTACCCAGTGGTCCCCGGTCGCCGGCAAGGAAGGTGTTTACGAGGGGCGTGACCGCAAGACGAACGAACTCAAGTGGACCGGCACCCGCGTCGACCTGATTTTCGGTTCGCACTCGCAACTTCGCGCCCTTGCGGAAGTCTATGGTCAGTCCGACGCCAAGAAGAAGTTCGTCAAGGACTTCGTGGCAGCCTGGACGAAGGTGATGAACGCCGATCGTTTTGATCTCGTTTGATCGTTAAGAAATTGGTGGACGCGGCGGTGAGCGGCGTCCACGCCTTCTTCTCGGTCGTCGCCGTGCTTGGCTGTGGTCCGGGTCCCAATCGACGCCGAAGCTTATTGCTTCTCATCCTTTGGGCTTCGCCCGAAATCCCTGCAAAGTTGGTTCTTGACCTTATCCAGCTTTTTGCGTTGCGCCTTGGAAAGGTGCTGTCCTGCATCGTTGATATAGAAATTCAGCATCGACATGGCTGATTGGAACGGACTCGACTTCCGACGCCGGCGTCGTTCGGCCGACTGCTTTAGCGGTCAGCAATTTTCTTGGCGCTCGGCTGCTTGGTCGAGCGGCTGCAACAAGGCGATTGACCGTACAACCACACAAGGCATCACCAAGCCTCGCTGCGAGCAGCTTGGGATCTCAGATCAAACCCCAGTAGCGCCGAGCCTCTACCCGCAGGGACAGCATCCTCTAGGTGGTCTGGGATGAGACACCGGCGCGCTCCTTTGAACGCCGGCAATGAGAGCGAGGCCGTGCTCGTGCGAGTTACCCGGGAGAAAGATCAGGGCTGTTCGGCCAGCGTGCGATGTCCCTTGGCTTGGTCCCAGATGAGGATGCGGCGATCTCAGTTACTGCGCGGGTCCGAGCTTCCAGTCGGAGTCACCGGACGGGCAAGCAAGGCCCTTGAAGCGAGTTTCTCCCTCGAGCGTCCGCTGGGTGGTGACAAAGGCGCGGCATGAACTTTCGGGATCAACGCCGATTTCTTCGATCACGCCCGCACTTCCGGTCGAAGGGTTGGCCCAGGCAAGGGGCTTCACTCCGACAGGGCCGCGGCTAACTGTATCTGCGATAACCGCCTGATCCGTCTTCGCGGGCGTCGGGATCGACTGACTGACGGCGGCGGTTTCCAAAGGCTCCACCTTGGTGCATCCTGCCAGCAGCAAAGCCAGAACGGCCAATTGCAATGAGCCTATGTTTTTCCGCGTCATCTAGACTTTCCGATGATAGTTCTCCCGCATCGTAGCGTGCATTTCTGGCAGCAAGCTTAGGAGCTACTATAGAAATGGGAACAGTGCCAGTCTGTTCCGTGGAATCTGCCGTTTTTGCTGGCGCGTTCCACCGCAATCTGACCTTTTCCCGACACCGGCCGCGCTCGATGTTGATGCTGGTGCATGTCTCATCGGGGCCTTCGGGAAAGGGTTTCTATGGCCGCCGACCTTGGCTTAAACGCAATCCGAACGGTTACCACATGTCTGACGGGCAAGCCAATTCCTTACCGCAGCCACAGATGCGGGATGGCGCGGCTTACGTGGCGAGACGACGTAAAAGTCGGTGCCAACGGTGAGTTCCGTCGGCAGTACGCGGAGAAGGCGCCCCGCCGCCAAGTCGTCCTCCACGAAGAAGGTGCTTGTCAGAGCAAGGCCCTGACCGGCAATCGCGGCCTCTATCGCCAGCGACGTCTGATTGAACCGGATGTTCTTGGCGCCTGCCAGTGGGGTGTGCGGAAACGCCAACTCGAGAAACTGCGGCCAAAGGTCGTGGCCGTCGTGAAGGAGGGGATAGTGTGCGAGGTTGTCGCCCTGAGAAGGGCCGCCGAGCTTCTCCACCAGCAGGGGACTGCCGACGGCAATGATGATGTGATTGAACAAGAGCTCAGCGTTCAAGTTCGGTCCGAAGGGCGGTCGGCCATGGCGAACCGCGAGATCGACTGCGTCGGTCTGGAAATTGGCAATACGATCACTCGCCAGAATGCGCAGATCGATGTTGGGATGAGTTACTGTGAAGTCCGGCAGGCGCGGGATCAGCCACTTCGAGGCGAATGTCGGCGTAACGCTGATCGTCAGGTGAAGCGGCTCCGGCTTCAGCGTTTCGGTTGCCTCCGAGATCAGTTCAAATGCGCGGCGGATATTCGTCACGTAGCTTTGGCCCGCCTCAGTCAACGAGAGCGTTCGTGGAAGCCTGTCAAACAGCTTCAAGCCTAGCTCTGCTTCCAAGCCTCGTATCTGCTGGGCTACTGCTCCTTGGGTCACCCCGATTTCCTCCGCTGCCAGGCGGAAGTTCAAATGCCGTGTAACCACCTCGAACACGCGAAGGCCGTTGAGGGAGGGAAGACGCCTGATGCCTTCTGCCATTCGATAGATTTTCTACTGCTTGCCGGGAACGGAACTGGTTCGCACTGATGTCGTGCCAGTGATATCACACTTCACAGGCAACTGTAGACCGCAATGGTGTGCGGGTCCTCTTTAAGACAGGAGAGCGCGATGTCAGTAGAAAAGGTAGCGGTGATCACGGCCGGCGGCAGCGGAATGGGCGCTGCTGCCGCGAAGCGTCTTGCGGCCGACGGGTTCAAGGTGGCAATCCTTTCATCGTCGGGCAAGGGCGAGGAACTCGCAAGAACACTGGGGGGTGTCGGTGTAACCGGCTCCAACCAATCAAATGACGATCTCCGCAAGCTCGTTGATCTCGCAATCTCCACCTGGGGACGCATCGATGTGCTTGTGAACAGCGCGGGCCACGGGCCCCGTGCCCCCATCCTCGACATATCGGACGAAGACTGGCACCGGGGTATGGAGGTTTACCTCCTGAATGTCATTCGCCCGACGCGCCTCGTGACACCGCATATGCAGAAGCAGAACGCCGGCGCCATCATCAATATTTCCACGGCATGGGCGTTCGAGCCGAGCCCGATGTTCCCAACGTCGGCCGTGTTCCGTGCTGGGTTGGCGTCGTTCACCAAGATATTCGCGGAGACTTATGCGGCCGAGAACATCCGCATGAACAATATCCTTCCCGGCTGGATCGACAGTCTTCCGGCAACAGAAGAGCGCCGCGATAGCGTTCCGATGAAGCGTTACGGCACGAGCGAGGAAATCGCCGCGACCGTTGCGTTCCTCGCATCGAAGGGAGCAGCCTATATGACGGGGCAGAACATTCGCGTCGACGGTGGCCTGACCCGTTCAGTGTAACCGGAAAAAGGCTTGCTGAGTGCGTCGCCGTTTGGATCGGCGCACTCAACAACTCGCCCCAGCGGATCTGGCTGCTGGGAATAGGAATGTCCACTAGAAGTGGATGACCGCCCCGATGATTGGGCCGTGCTGGATCATGTCGTAGGTGAAGCCGTCGTTGCTGTAGTTGACGCCGAGCGCGCGATACCCGGCAACGGCAGAGACCGTGTTGTTGAATTTGTAGCCGACACCGGCGAGCACATCCCAGTCCAGATCGGCGCCGCCGCCGCCGATCATCGCCGAGCCTGTCAGAAAGGCCTTGTCTGTCAGCAGGTAGTCGCCTCTGGTTTTGTCGGCGGGTTTCGGAATGTGGTGCGCCGAGACGCTCCGGCAGGTTCGAGGGGTACAGGACTTCGGCAGTCTACTTCATCCCCGCCAGAACCTTTTTCGCTCCATCAGTTCATCCAGAGACGATTGGGCAGCGTTGACAAGCTTCTCGCTGTTGCCGGCAACCAACAAGGATTCGGCGTCGGGATGCGAATCCAGCTCCAGATTGTGAATGACGGTGGGTGCGGTTGCCATGTCGTTGAGAAGGCCGAGTTCGTCCTGCAATTGTTCCATCGTTTTGATGAACTTCGCGTACCGTCGCTCTGCCTGTTTGCTGCTGAACAAGGAGGTCAAGAATTCGCTTGCGTATCTGAGCTTCTTCGCGGCCTTGCGCGCCTCGTGCCGGTGTTCGTTGTCAGCTTCGACAAGAGACCTGCCCCGTTTTTTCAACTTCTTGCGTTGGCGGTCGAGAGCCTCGATTGCGAAGTCGACGATCGGCCCGTCGCGGACCTCTGCGGTTTCCGCCAGCGTGAGATACGCTCCGCAGTGGAGCCATTCGTTGAGGTCGAGCATAAGGGCTTTGGCACGCGAACCGTATAGCGCGTTCAACACCTCTTCATAGGCGCTGTCGCGCGCTTCAAGCAGACGGCTTTTGATCTCGCCGTTTCCGACCCTTGTGACCATTACATCGATGTTCCGCGCTGCGCCGAGAACGCCGGCCAACCACCTCAATTCCTCCTTGAGCCGCTCAGATTCAGGATCGACCAGCATTGCCTTGTAGAGCGAGAAGGCAGACCGCAGTCGCCTTAGCGCCACGCGAGCTTGGTGGAGTGCGAGTGGATTCGCGTTGTCCAGGAGGATCGATTCGTTCAGTCGGAAATGCCGAAGACACGCTTCGGCGATGACTTGGAACGAAGCGGAGACACGTAGACCGCGATCAAGATGCACGGGGTCGGCCTTGTACATCGACGCTTGCTCGCCGACCAGGCGGTATCCTCGCTCGGCTTTTGCCGAGACACCAATGCGAATCGGGACAAGGGCTTCTATCTTGCGGGCGACGATGAACAGCGCGCTTGGCTTGCCGTCCTTCAGCTCCAGCTCCAGTTCTCTTATCTGCATCTGGCGGTCGCCGGCGGCAATCAAGCCCGTGTCCAGGGCAACTTCAATCTTGCTTCCGTCCTCCTCTACATCCCACCGATGCCGTTTCACGAAGGTGGAGAACTGTCGGACGAGATCGCTGCCCTCGATATCAAGTTCAGCTCTCAGCGGCGTCGTGTAATCAATCACAGGCGTGTTGCCTGCTACCGGGACCTCCCATTCGGAGCGCGCAAAAATGGCGTTGTTCGAGCCGGTTGCCTTGACGGTTTGGACATGCGCTTCGCCAACCTGACGAACTCGCAGCGAATAACCACCGCGCCGCACTTGTTGGTCGGGAGTGTCAAAGTAAATGGAAGTCAGGGAATCCACAGAAACGGGATCGCCCAGCAAGCTGGACGTCAACAATGTCTCGGCTGCATCGGCGCTCAGTTCGAGCTTCAATTCTGTTTCGGTTGCCAACGGCGGTCTCCGCTCGGTCGCATGATGGTGGGGACGCAATCTTGTGACTAGAAATAGAGCGGTGCCATCTGGACAAAACGACCTGATGACAAAAAAACGTCAGCAGCAATGCAACTGCAGGATACTCACAGGAAACATCGCAGCCGAAGGTCGCCGCCCCTCCGACGTGCAGCGACATCCTTTCGATCATCTCGCGCTGGGCGCCTGATGGACGGTGGTACCTACACCGGCGTTAGGAGGCAGCTTGGCGAGCCGCCGTATCCAGCGCTGCAAAGTCCTCTTCCTCGAGGGTAATGTTTGCCGCCGCTACGTTTTCCTCGAGATGCTTCACCCTGGAGGTTCCGGGAATTGGCAACATCACAGGGCTGCGCTTGAGCACCCAAGCGAGCGCGATCTGACTCGGCGTAGCCTCATATTTCCTTGCCAGCCTGTCGAGGATGGAACCAGGGCGGGCCAACTCGCCTGCCGCCAGTGGGTACCAGGGAATGAAGCCGATGCCCTCGCGCTCGCAGTAATCAAGCACATCCTCGCTGCCTCGATCGACAAGGTTGTAGCGGTTCTGAACTGTCGCGACAGGAAACACCTTTCGAGCCGCCTTAATGTCTTCAACCGAAACTTCGCTCAGGCCAGCATGGGCAATGAGGCCCTGGTCCAAGAGCATCTTTACCGCGCCGAATTGCTCGTCGCGCGGAACCTTGGTGTCTATGCGGTGCAACTGCCACAGATCGATCCGCTCGACTCGAAGTTTCTTGAGGCTGCCCTTCGCTCGCTCGAGTAGATAGTCCGGCCGCCCGTTCGGCGTCCAGATATCCGGTCCTTCGCGGGTCAGACCTGCCTTGGTCGCAATCAACAGCCCCTTGTAGGGATACAGCGCTTCGCTGATGAGTTCCTCGGACACGTCGGGGCCGTAGGAATCGGCTGTATCTATGAAATTGACGGCAACCTCGGGCAGGCGGCGCAAGGTGGCCAATGCTCCTGCCTTATCCGCAGGCGGTCCCCAGATACCTGGGCCCGTAACACGCATGGCACCGAAGCCAAGACGATTGATGGTTATGTTGCCGATCGAAAATTGACCCGATGCAGCTGCTGAGATCGTGGAACTATCTGGCACTGACCTTCTCCCGGTTGCCTATCTGGTTGGGTGGCTTTACTCGGGGTTTAAGGTGGAGCGGGCAGGGAGTAATACAAGTCGTTCTGTGCAGCCCGTCATTGCCCTGGACAAACGTCCCAACGGTGGCTGAAATGCTCCAGGCCCCGAAGCTCAGCGGTGGCTCCGGGGTCCGGGTTTCATGGCTGAGTAGCGCCAACCGCACGTCCGGAAATCAACCGCAGCCACGGCGGCAGGTGAAAGGCGCACATCAGCAGGTACATTGCCGTCATGCCATCCATTGGAAATGCGCCCTGCGTTGCGGAGCAGATCATATCTGCTCCGCCGCTTGCCATCGTGACGATCGCCATGATGGCGAAGGTTGGCGCTGCCGCAAGGCATAGCCACTCGGCGATGCTCACTGCATTCTCGGTTGGCGGGTCGGCCAATGCGCTACGCCCTGTCTGGTTCGAGGAAAGCATGAGTGTCATTCCGGGCCATATTCGTCGTGGCGCCGCCACCAGATCCCCTGTTCGTTTCGGCCCAGGGGGGCGCGGTCGAGCCATTGATACACGCCCCAAATACCGTCCAGGCCGCGGGCATAGCTCGAATAGGTGTGGTAGACCACGCCATCCTCGAGTACGAAGGCGCTGAGACCCGGCCGGTCGCGTGTGTAGGTAGCGATGTCGGTTCCGGTGGACGCCGCGATCTGGGCGATCGGGCTGTCGCTGCCTTTCAGGTTCCATTCCTGAACGGTCTGGCCTCTCGGCGGCCCCGCCAGCGGCGGTTCATGGCGATAATTGTACTCTATCCCGCCCTCGCGCTGTTGCTGCTCGCTGAACAAGACGCTGAAGTCGAGGTTGAAATCGCTACCGAAGGAGGAGGCCCAATCGAAGGTCCATCCCATCCGCTCCTTGAAGGCCTGCAGCTTGGGAAGCGGCGCGCGGGAAACGGCGGTGAAGGCGACGTCATGGTTTTCGAGATGGACGACAACGCCGTTGAAGCCGTCCGCGATCGACGAGCAGGAGGGGCATCCGGCAGTATAGTCAGGGCCGAACATGAAGTGGTAGATGAGCAGTTGCGAACGGCCCTTGAAGAGGTCGGCCAGCGAAGCGCTGCCGCTGTCAGTCTCGAACCGGTAGTCCTTGTCGATCCGTACCCAGGGCAGTTCCTGTCGGCGTTGCGCCAGCATATCGCTGCGCCGCGTTAGTTCCTTTTCTTCGGCGAGCAGTTCGAGCCGTGCCGCAAGCCATTCTTCGCGTGTGCCTGTAATATGCATCGTCATCATACTTCTCCTCTTGATGTCTGTTGACGTAGCATGCCGCCAGTTGCGGCTGCTTGGTGGTCGTGAGCAGACTAGGGCCGGAGCGGGCGAGGGTGGGAGTTACAAGTTTGACGGGATTTCGATGGACTCGATGATCATCGCCGCGGCGAGGCTGCTTGCGACCGGTGATCTTCTCGGCGCCTTGAAGAGGGTAGCGCTGCGCAACGATGCGCCCGCCCTTGCGCTTCGCGGCATCGTGATGGCGCAGCTTGGCGATCTCGTCCGGGCAAAGGCTCTGCTGAAGATGGCTGCCCGTGCGTTCGGAGCAAGGGAACCCGTTGCACGAGCGCGCTGCCTCGTTGCCGAGGCGGAAATCGCGCTCGTCTCGCGTGATCTGACCTGGCCGGCCAAGACACTTACCGCCGCGCGGGAAGTGCTGGAGGCGCATGATGACCGCTTGAACGCTGCCCATGCGCGGCATCTCGAGGCCCGGCGGTTGTTGCTCATAGGCCATCTCGACGAGGCTGAACGCCTGCTCGCGGGTGTCGATCCGGCGCCGCTTCCGCCTCCGTTGCGGACTGCCCACGAACTGGTCGTTGGCGGGATTGCCATTCGTCGTCTTCGCACGAGTGCGGCACGCGCGGCCCTGCGTCGTGCGGAAAATGCTGCGCGCGAGGCCGGTTTTCCGGCCCTCGACGCGGAAGTCGAGGCAGTGTCCCACGTTCTGAAAACACCGGCAGCGAGGCTGATCGGGCAAGGTGACGAGCGATTCCTGCTGCTGGAGGAGGTCGAGGCGGTGTTGACGTCAGGGGCGCTGGTCGTCGATGCATGCCGTTATGTCGTGCGAAATGGCGACGAGCTCGTTTCGCTGACGACGCGTCCGGTCTTGTTCGCGCTGGCTCGTGCGCTTGCGGAGAACTGGCCAGTAGACGTATCGCGGAACATCCTCGTTGCCCGAGCGTTTGGCGCGAAGGATGCCGATGAATCGCACCGCACCCGGCTGCGTGTTGAAGTCGGGCGTCTGCGCGGTGAGCTTCACCGCATAGCGGATATCAAGGCAACCAAGGACGGCTTTGTGCTGGCGCCGCGTCGCGCCAGCGAGGTGGTCATCCTGGCTCCGCCCGTCGAGGAGCAGAATGGTGAGATCCTCGCATTTCTGGCCGATGGGGAGGCTTGGTCGAGTTCGGCACTGGCAATTGCGATCGGAGCGAGCCCGCGTACTGTGCAGCGGGCGCTTGATGCACTAGCGGAAACAGGCAAAGTGCACTCCTTCGGGCGCGGGCCCGCGCGCCGGTGGACGATCCCTTCGTTGCCCGGGTTCCCGTCAACTTTGTTACTCCCAGGTCCTTTGCCCAATGACTAGGATTGGCCCATGAAACACTCAAAAGCTGAAATCCTTCGTGAATATGGCCCCTTTCCGGATGTGAACCAGGTGGGCGGCGTCACCTATGACGGCCAGCATGTCTGGTTCGCATCCGGCGACAGGCTTAATGCCCTCGATCCCGATGTTGGTGAGGTCGAGCATACAATCGCCGTTGCGGCGCATGCCGGAACCGCTTTTGATGGGCGCTATCTTTTCCAGATTGCCGAGGACCGGATCCAGAAGATCGATCCGAAGACCGGCGAGGTGCTCTCGACGATCCCGGCTCCCGGCAATGGCGGCGATTCCGGGCTCGCCTGGGCGGAGGGGACGCTTTGGGTGGGAGAGTATCGTGGCCGGAAGATCCATCAGATCGATCCGGAGACCGGCACGCTTCTTCGCAGCATCGAGTCCAACCGTTTCGTTACCGGGGTGACCTGGGTCGATGGCGAGCTCTGGCACGCTACCTGGGAAAGCGATGAGAGCGATGTCCGACGCATTGACCCCGAATCCGGACGGGTGCTGGAACGCATCGACATGCCGGCGGGCATAGGCGTATCGGGACTTGAGTCCGATGGCGCGGATCGGCTGTATTGTGGCGGTGGCAACAGTGGCAAGGTCCGTGCCATCCGCCGGCCCAGCGCCAGCCGGTGCTGATCTCTCCTTGTCCGGCGCCGGTGAAATTTCGCTGAAACCGTCTAATCCAATGTCCTGCGGAAGCGGCGGACAGCAATCAGCATGGCGACTGCCATCAGGCAGGCGAGGGCGATCGTGTCGTAGGCAAGGATCTCGATACTGGCGCCCTTCAGCATGATCGCCCTGACAATCCGGATATAATGGGTCAGCGGCAGGGCCTCGCCGATCCATTGCGCCCATTTCGGCATGCCGGCGAACGGAAACATGAAACCCGACAGCAGGATGTTCGGCAGGAAGAACATCATCGCCATCTGCATGGCCTGCAACTGATTGGCAGCGATCGTCGAGAAGGTGTAGCCGATCGACAGATTGGTGATGACAAAGAGCGTGGTCGCAGCCGCGAGCGAAGCCGGGTTGCCGAGGATTGGAATGCCGAAGACAAGCAGGCCGGCGGCAATAATAAGCAGCGACTGGACGAGGCCGATCAGCACATAGGGCGCAATCTTGCCCAGCATGATTTCCAGCGGCTTGATTGGCATGGAGAGCAGATTCTCCATTGTGCCGCGCTCGATCTCCCGGGTGACGGAGAGGGCCGTGAAGATCAGCAGCGTCATCGTCAGGATCGTGCCGAGCAGTCCGGGTACGATGTTCAGCGTCGATGAACCGGCCGGATTGTAACGGCGGTGCTGGACGATGGAGAAGGCGGGCTTGGTTGGTTCGGCGAACTCGACCTGCCTGTCGTTGGCGAGCGCCGACGTCACGATGCCGGAAAGCGCACCCAGCGCCGAGTTCGACGCGACCGGATCGGTGGCATCGGCAGCGACCAGCAGCGATGGCGTATCGCCGCGCCGAAGCGAGCGCTCGAAGCCGTTGGGGATCTCCACGACGAACAGGGCCTTGCCGGATTCCAGAAGCGAATCCATGTCTTCGGCTCGGGTGACGACATAACGGATCTGGAAGAAATCGGTATTCTCCAGCGCCGCCAGTATCGACCGGCCGACGTCGGTGTTCTCGCGCATCAGCACTGCGGTCGGCAGATTGTGCGGCGTCGTGTTGATTGCAAATCCGAAAAGGAACAACTGCATGATCGGCAAGGCGACCATCGTCGCCAGCGTTATGCGGTCACGGGTCATCTGGATGAATTCTTTGATGGTCATCGCCCAGAAGCGCCCGAATGAGATCCCGTTGCCGTTGTGATTGCCGTTCGCCGTTGTCGTCGTCATTGGAAATTGTCCTCCGAGCGGCGCATCAGATCGATGAAGGCATCCTCCAGCGTCGCTTCGCCCTCTTGCCACTTGAGATCGGACCGTTCTCGGTATGGCGCGATCGCTTTTTCAAGCGCCTTGGGGTCGCGGCCGGCAACATGCAGGCTGGTCCCGAAGGGCGCGACCATGTCGACACCCGGCTGGTTCTCGAGCTCGGCTTGGAGACGTTGCACGCCCGACCCGGAGGCGGTCCAAGTCACGAGACCGGTGCTCGCGATTACCTCGTCCACCGTTCCCTGCGCCAGCAGTTTGCCGTAGGCGATATAGGCGATCTCATGGCAGCGCTCTGCCTCGTCCATGTAGTGGGTGGAAACCAGCACCGAGAGACCGTCGGCGGCGAGCGCGTGTATCTCGTTCCAGAAATCCCGGCGGGCCTTTGGATCGACACCGGCTGTGGGCTCGTCGAGGAGAAGCAGAGCGGGGTCGGGTAGGATGCAGGCGCCGAGCGCGAGGCGCTGCTTCCAGCCGCCCGAGAGTTCTCCGGCAAGCTGCCCTTCGCGCCCTTTCAGGCCAAGACGCTCAATCGCGGCGCTTGCTTTGCCGCGAGCATCCGCCAAGCCGTAGACGCGGGCGACGAACTCAAGATTCTCCCGGATTGACAGATCCTGATAGAGCGAAAACTTCTGCGTCATGTAGCCGACGCGGCGGCGGATGCGATCGCTTTCGGTCAGAATGTCGAAACCCAGGCATGTGCCGTCGCCACTGTCCGGTGTCAGCAGGCCGCAGAGCATGCGGATCGTCGTCGTCTTGCCGGAGCCGTTCGGACCGAGAAAGCCGTGAATGCGGCCTTTCTTCACGGACATGGACAGATCGTCGACCACCTTTCGGCTTCCGAAACTTTTGGTGAGGTGATGGACGTCGATCACCGTTTCAGGAGTGTCGACCACCGTTGCCGTGTCGCTCATGGACTGGCTCCCGCGCTGACATGCACCGGCTGGCCAGGGCGCAGCGCGTTCGGATCGGTGGGGATCGCCTCGACGCGGTAGACGAGTTTGGCGCGCTCCTCGAGGCTGTAGATGACCGGGGGTGTATATTCGGCGGTCTTTGCGATGAAGCTGATCTTTGCATCGGTGGGCTGGCAGGCATTACAAGCGACGCGGATCGATTGACCCAGCGAGAACAACGCGATCTCGGTCTCGGGCACGAAGAAGCGGATGCGGACGTTTTCTGGCGGCAAGAGCGCGACAATCGGTCGGCCGGCAGGGACGACCTCGCCGGTGCGGTAGTAGATCGTTTCAATGCTGCCCGTTGCCGGAGCCGACACGAAGCGGCGCGCGAGCGCAGCTTCCGCCGAGGCTAGATCGGCCTTCGCCGCGGCGACGGCTTCCCTCGATTGGCGCAGCATTTCAACGCGGGCCGGCAGATTGGCAAGCGTGATCTGGCTGCGGACATTGTCGAGGACGGCGCGGTTGGCGGCTTCCGTGGCCGTCGCCGTATCGAGGGTCGCCTTCGTCGCAGTGCCGCGCTCGACGAGCACACGGGTGCGGTCGAGGTCTTGCGATGCCAGCTCCAGCCGGGCGATCGCCTCACGTTCGCTGGCGCGCAGCATGTCGATCTCTTCCGGCCGCTTTTGCTTGGCTTCGGCGAGCTCCAGTTCGGCCTGCAGGCGGGCCAGTGAAGCGCGTGCGGCGCCGACGGCGGCCTCCTCGCTCTGAGAATCCAGGCTGAAGAGCGGCGCACCGGGCGCAATTGCCTGGCCCTCGGCTACATCGAGCTTGACCACGCGGCCGCTCGTGTCAGCGCCGATGAACAGCGTGTCGGCCTCGATCCACCCCTGGTAGGCGCGCTGGGATCTGTCGGAGAAAAGGAGGGGCAGGGTGGCGAGCGCCACGGCGGCCACGATGACGACGATGAGGATCCGTTTCATATCGTGCCTCCTTCCGGCACGAAGAGCGTGTCAAGGAACGTGTCGAAGAGTTTCTGCGTATCGAGGTGCTCGTAGCCTTCGAAAAGCGTCGCCCAAATGATCGACATCACTGCCGGCGCCATAACCAGTTGCGGGACATCAGCGACAGCGAGATTGCGCAGTTCACCGCGCGCTGCGGCGCGGGCAAGCAGGACGCGTATGATCGCGAGGCCTTTGGTGATGATCTCGCGGTAATAGAATTCGGTCACAACGGGGAACATCGGACCCTCGGCGAGGATCAGCCGCAGCAGATGCCGGCGCTCCGTCTCCAGAACCTGGTGCTTGAAGAGCCCATAGAACATTGACACAGCGGCACGCGCCGGGATGGCCTCGTTCTGGACCATGCCGCCGACTTCACCGAGGAGAGGCGTCGCGATGCCAGACACAAGCTCGATGAAGAGCCGCTCCTTGTCGGGGAAATGCAGATAAACCGTGCCTTTGGCGATGCCGGCGCGGGCCGCGACATCCTCCATGCGGGTCGCGGCGAAACCGCGTTCCGCGAAGCAGGCGAAGGCGGCGGCCAAAATCTCGGCCCGACGCTGCTCCGGATCCCGTCTTTCTCGCTTTTTCTCTGGCATCGTTTCTGTTTTCTATTATGACTGACTGGACAGTCATTATCATTATGCGTGCTTTTTTGCAAGAGAATATTGAACACGCCAGTGTTCCCGAGCCCACGCGGTTGGAGATTCAGGCGGCCGAGATAATCGGTTTCGGGTGCAAGGATGCTGTTGATCAACGCTGATCCGCACTGGATCGCGTTTTAGTATCGCCCCGAGTAGCGCTTCTCCACGAAATGGGCAGATAAAACGGTGTGTTGCCTTTTTGCGTTCCGAGGCGTCAAGTGCGTCAGGTAAGATGAAAGCAGCGTGGATTTTCCATGATCATTCAAGCTTGCATCAATGGCGCGCGGCCGATCGACTACCATCCAAAATTGCCTCTGACACCTGAGGCGATGGCAAGGGACGCAGCTAGGGCGGTGGCCGCAGGTGCTGCCGAACTCCACATTCATCCGCGGGGGATTGACGGGAGGGAGAGCCTCGCGGCGGTCGATGACACCATCGATGCGGTTCGGCGTGCCTGTCCTGGCTCGCTTCTCGGCGTGTCCACCGGCGCCTGGATTGAAGACGACGACCGGCGAACTCTGGAGGCCATTCGTCGCTGGAGTGTCCTGCCGGACTATGCGTCGGTGAACCTCTCGGAGAGCGACGCGCCGTCCATCATGGCATTGCTGCGTCAAAAAGGGATTGGGATCGAAGCCGGCCTAGCATCGGTTGCGGATGCCGAACGATACATCGGTCTGGAGGGGCATGAGCACGTTTTCCGCATCCTCGTTGAGCTCGATAACGAGGCGGACTTGCAAGCCGCAATCGATGTCGGCGAGGAGATAATCGCCAGGCTGCAGCGAGCCAATGTGCGCCGACCCATCCTTTTGCATGGTTTCGACGCCACGGTGTGGCCGTTCGTCCGGCTGGCGAAGGAGCGATGCTATTCCACACGCGTCGGTCTCGAGGATGGAAAACTTTTGCCAAGCGGGGAAGTGGCAGCAAACAACGCAGAGCTTGTCGCTGCCGCGGTTGCGATCTTTCGTGGTTAAAAGCTTCACCTGAGTTGCAAAATGCCGGCAAATATTAGAAGTTTGTTTTCAATCAGGGTAACAACCAGCCTTTTGTCGGAGGTCGCGGATGCCAACCTCCCAACCAACGGATCCGGCCAGTCACAAGGGTGCCCAAATCTGCCGGGGGTGCTGGGATCAGATGCACGTTCCCATCCCAATCCGCGGCCCGCTTGCACTGCCGTTTCGTATGTTTGGCGTCACCCGCAGCAAGATGAACCCCAATATCTGCACGATTTGCGAGCGGTCGTTTCGCTACGTCAAGAAACAGCGCCATGTTACTGCGACCGCAACCATCTTGTTTGCTGATATCAGAGGGTTCACTGCCCTCTCGGAGCATATCGAGCCGGTCAGGTTGAGTGAGATTGTCAGCCTGTTTCACGATCGATGTGCGCAAGCGATTTGGGCCCACGACGGTATCGTCAACAAGCAAATGGGCGACGGCTTGATGGCGATCTTCAATTTTCCGATCCTGAGAAGGGATCATGCCGCCGCTGCGGTTATGGCCGCGCTCGACATACAGCAACATTGCACAGCTGCGTTCGAAAGCCTCGATCGTGATCACACGTTCGGCGTCGGTGTCGGCATTCACACCGGCGAGGTCGAGATCGGTGAGTTTTCGAGCTTCCGCAGCGATTTCACGGCGATTGGCGGTGCTGTTAATCTTGCGTCGAGGCTGGAATCTCAAGCAGGGGCAGGCGAGATCGTCATGTCGCCGGAGTCCGCCGCTCAGGCCGCGCACCTTACATCCGCAGCGCATGTCCGTGCGCTTTCGCTGAAGGGTATTGAGCTGCCGGTACAGGCGAGCGTGCTGGTTCGGAGCTGATTTTTCGACTGCACAGCGGCAGATGGAGCCTTGCCAATTCGATGCCCAATGACGCCCCGCTCTCGATCAATGAGGAGCGCCAAACCACGAGCACCTGAAGGCAGGAGTTTCTTCCAAACGAAGCGAACGCGGCGAACAAGCCGAGCTTGTTATCGCCGCGGTAGCGATCTTCCGCACTTGACTTGAGCCAGCCTCGCGCTTGCCGCGCCCCGGCGCAATCAGCGTGGGCAGTTGGCGACGTATCGCCGGCCGTACCGATCGCGGTAGTAGCATTGGCCGGGCTGCCCGGCGACATTGCCGATGACGGCACCGGCGGCGCCACCTATGGCTGCGCCCACAGCGGCACCGCGGACGTTGCCGGTCGCCACGCCGCCGATAACCGCGCCCGAGGCTGCACCAATTCCCGCCCCTTGCTGGGTCGGCGTGCATCCGGCCATCATGGCTCCTGCCAGAAGCAGCAAAATCGATACGCGTTTCATTTTGTTTCCTTCCTGCTGAGTTTGTTCGCGCGACGGTAGATAGAGGCATTTCGGAAAAGACAATCGCTACGTTGCGTTCGCTGCTATTGCCGGCTTCTTTCGATCAACCGATGCTGGTGTCTCCATTGCCTATTGGATCGCTTGCGCCAATTAAGACTGGTTTCAACAGGAGCAGGGTCCGTCATGAATGAGCATGAAGAGAACATTCGCCGTCGTGCCTATGAGATCTGGGAGCAGGAGGGACGCCCTCACGGTCAGGATATGAAGCATTGGCTGCAGGCGTTCAAAGAGTTTGGCGAGCGCGTCGATGCGGCGAAGAAGCCGACCGTCAAGGTGAAATCCGCGAAACCGAAAACCGCAACGAAGTCCGCGGGTGAAAAGCCTGCCGCGAAGAAGACGAAAGCGGCCGAGATTGCAATAGCCGCGTCTCCCGCAAGCAAACCTCGTCGCTCACGCTCACCCAAGTCCGTCACGACGCATTAGATTTATCGGCTTTGAGCCAACGTGGTCCACGCGGCGTGTCCATTTATTCGGACATGGCGGTTGGGACCGTCAGCAATGGGCGGACGGCGAAGACGGAGGTGATCGCGCGCCGCCTCCGCCTCGGAACTGATTAGGCCAACACTTTGGCTTCCACAGCAGCTGCGACAAAGGCATCTCTGGCGGCTTCCAGGTGCGCGAGGTGGTTCATGGCCTCCACGCACCGGCGCTTGGCCGCCTCGACGTGCATGCTGCTTTGGAGCGGCCATCTGTGCTCCAGATACTCAACCGCTTCGGCCGGACCATGGATATATTCAGAGGGTCGTGTCCCAATCTGGATTGCCACGGGTGCCGCCCACGTTGGTTCGGTTGCGTGGCTGATCGTGTTCATGACGAACCTCCTCTCTGCCAACGAGCGATAAGCGGGATGTAGGTGTTTGCGTAAAACGATCAACCTGTCATGAGATCATGACTCGGTTGGGATGTTCATTCGCCGATCTGTTCGGGACATCAGTGGACGCTCGGGTATTTGGCCAACACGGCATAGTCCTCTGCCACGAGTTCACTGATCGCAATCAGAACCTCTTCGGCTGAGAAGCCGGAGGCGATTGTTGTTCGAATGAGCTCCTGGAGATCAGGTTCGATCACTTCCCGGCAGTCCTCTAGCCGTTCATCGGAAACCGTCAGGCTGTGCAGTTCTTCCATAGTTGATCCTTTCGCGGGATGGAGCTGCCGTCGAGAACACCCGACAGCAAGTATCTCTGAGAGCCTATCGGCTGGAGGAGCGCCGTCTCGGCGAGGCCAAAAGACCTTCGCGCTGCAGCTTCTTCCTGGCAGCCTTGCGCTGCCTGGCGATTGCCTGCGCTCGCTCGCGCACTCGCCGCTCCGACGGTTTTTCGTAGGATCGGCGTTCCTTCATTTCGCGGAAGAGTCCCTCGCGCTGCATCTTCTTTTTCAGTGCGCGCATGGCTTGTTCGACGTTGTTGTTTCTGACGATGACCTGCATCTTTTTCTCCTTGCAGAGTTGGGGTGCGTCTCAGCCAAGTTGCTGAGCGATCAGTTCCTGCAGTTCACGGCGCGTGAGAAGGCAGGGATAAGGTTTCCAGTTCTTGTCCGGGCGGCGAGCGGCGTCGTCGCGCTCGCGCGGACCCGCCGCTGGGGCGGCGGCGATATCGGTTTTGTTCAGTTGAAGTCCTTTGCCGCTCTTGCGGCATGCTCGACACGGCGCCGGTTTTCGATCACGCAGACCGGAGAAAAACGGCAAGACACGACGCGCGAGGCGTCGACCGTGTCAGGTTCGTATTTTTGGGTGACCGCCATAAGATGGGAACGCGAGCGACCCGTTGCAAGGCTTTGGTCCCGCGGACCTGTCATCCGTCCAGGAGCATCGCGTTTCGTCAACGGTCACATGCTTGATGTCATAGGTGCTGGGGGCTGGATCCGCCGCTCGCGGATTTTTGGCGAGGTCACCGCAAAACAAACGACGTGAGTTTTGCAGTGACCTCTTGATGACTAGGAAATGTAATCATCCAAGCGCATGCTACCTGAAGTGCAGCGATATGGAATTTATCGCATGCGTTAATCCACATATACTTTCGAAGCGGCAGCGAGTTGCGCGTGTAACCGCCATGAGCCTTTCGGGGGAATGTCGGATTTGAACGGTGGTACGGCGATCTGCCAGCAACCCCATTTTGTCTGATGCACCCGTCCGCCGTCATGGCTGCAGATGGTCCACATTCATCGCGGACATCCCAGGGGCGCCCACGCGGTCTATCGCTTAGATCAGTAAAGAATGTTTCCGCCACTCGCACTTGAACACAAAAATCGCATCCGATTAAATCGCAGATATGTTGACGTCGAGATTTGGTTCACGTATTTAAGGCGCATCCGATGTATTCGGACGCGATATAAATTAAGCGGAAAGGATTTCGCCATGTGGCACGGGAACAGGTCCATGCACTCAGCCCAATCGGCCGTCGCTGCCACGAACGTCGACGAACGCTCGATGGCTAGTGATCGTCCAAGCGTTGCCGAGGCCTACAGCGAGTTTTCGCGGGTGCTTGACCCATCCGTCTATGGGGCGTTGCCCGACGATTGGCTGATCGGGATGACCGATGTGGTCGACTCAACATTGGCGATCAAGTCGGGGCGCTACGAAGACGTCAATTATGCTGGTGCATCGGTGATCGCCGCCGTCGGAAACGCCTGGGGCAACTTTGATTTTCCCTTTGTGTTTCGCGGCGACGGGGCCGCGTTTGCACTGCCGCCTGACGGGATCATGACCGCGACTTCGGCGCTGCGGCAGGTGGTTGCCTTTGCCAGTGCCAATCTCAACCTGGCTCTTCGGGCAGGCTTGGTGCGTGTCGGCGAGATACGCGCCAACGGACGTGACGTGCGCATCGCGCACTATGCTGCCTCTGAAAACGCGACCTATGCGATGTTTGCCGGTGGTGGCCTCAAATGGGCGGAGCGTCAGATCAAGAACGGTCGATACCTGGTGAAGCCCGGCAGCTACACGACGAAACCCAATCTGACCGGCCTGACCTGCGATTGGGAGCCGTTCCCCAGCCAGAGGGGTGAGATCCTGTCGCTGCTGGTCGAGCCGGCCGAAGATAGAAGCCCGGAAGCCTTCGCATCATTGGCGAAGCGTGTCCTTTCCGTTCTGGACGCCGGGACGCGGCAAGCTCAACCCGTGTCGCGGGATACTGCCATCCCCAGGGATGGGGCCAGGTCAGTCGATCTCGAAAGCTGGTTGGCCGTCGCCTCCAGCTCGGACTTTCGCAAATATGACGATGGCCTGCGCCTCACGCTGGATTGCACGAGCGAACAAATCGAAGCGGTCGAGGCGATCCTCGTTGCAGCAAGGGCGCGAGGCGAGGTCAACTTCGGCCTGCATCGCCAGTCTCACGCCCTCATGACCTGCTTCGTGCCTTCGGGAAAGCCGGATTCTCATCTGCACTTTCTCGACGGAATGGGGGGTGGGTATGCCAAGGCAGCCGAGATGATGGAAGCAGCCGAGCTTTCGATGGCGTCATCACGGTAGGATAACCACTGCCGGATTGGGTGCAGTGCCTACCACCGAACCTCGCGCAATGCCGCGAACTGAGTGACCACTGCGCCCAATGGTAAAAATGTCTGCGGCCTTCAAGTCTCGTTAGTAACATCTATCACCTGAGCGCCGAACGCATCGACGCTCGCCGGCGGAGAGAATTCAATCCTTCGCATATCCGTCCTGCGTTGCCTTCAGGAGGTTGTTGCGTAGCCGCACCACGGACTTCTGGACGACCGGAAAGTCCTCGCCGAGGCCGGTTGCCTCGACCAGCGGCGCGCCGGGGTCCGCCGCGACGAGATCGCGTCCGGCTGCCGTCAGGCTCAATCTCACCTGCCGCTCGTCGGCGGGATCGCGTCTGCGTTGGATATAGCCCAAGGTTTCAAGTTTCTTGAGCATCGGCGTCAGCGTGTTTGATTCCAGGAAGAGCTTTTCGCCGAGCGTTCCCACGGTCTGGTCGTCCTTCTCGGAGAGGGCGACCATTGCGATGTATTGTGTGTAGGTCAGGTTCAGCTTGTCCAGGATCGGCTTGTATGCGCGGCCAAAGGCCAGATTTGCCGAGTAGACCGCGAAGCACAGAAAGTTCGAAAGCTTGTTGCTCTTGCTGTCGCTCTCGCCGGAAGAGGGCATCCCTGTCTCCGGGTTCTTGGCGGTTTTGGATGCGGACATGGGAGATCCTATTCGATTGTTCGTCATGTCTTTTATATAAATCGCATCCGATTAAATCGCAATGGTATTGACAGCGGGTTTTCATTGGCCTAATTAGATCGCATCCGATTGAAGCGGATACGAGTAGTTAGCGCAACCAGAAAGGATTGTACCATGACCGAGAAGCTCCTCTTTACCGGCAAGACCCACAACAAGGGTGGCCGCGACGGCTTCACACGCAGCAGCGATGGCGAGCTTGACCTTCAGTTGTCACAGCCGCACCCGGCCGCCGAACGCCTCTTCGGCGCTGCATGGTCTGCTTGCTTCATCGGCGCCATTGAGGTCGCTGCAGCGCAAAGAAAGATCAAGCTGCCCGTTGAGCCTGAGATTGACACGGAAATCGATCTGAACGCCGACGGTGGTTCATACTTCCTGCGCGCACGCTTGAACGTGAGCGTACCGGGCATCGAGCGTGATGTCGCGGAGGAACTCATCCACGCAGCGCATGAGATCTGCCCTTACTCCAAGGCAACGCGGGGCAACATCGACGTGGCGCTCACCCTCGTTTGACCAGGTGAGAAGGCTCTCTGCGAGAACCGATCCAAGGTATCGCCAACACCATCATGAAGCAGGATGCGCGCCGCCTTCAGTGAAAATCGTGGCCGCATCCCGAGCAACCTCAAGATGGAGGATGTCATGACAGCTCCAGCATCATCGATCACATGGCATAGCCTGCTTGGCTCCGCGGCGGTTGCCGGTGTCTTTGGCAACGGTAATCCAGCCAAGAGATTTCGAGAATTCACCGGGATTGAAGGAGAACAAGAATGCGTGACATCGTCGAATTGCAGTTCGATCTCACCCCTCCCACTCGGGAACTGATGCAGCAGCTTGTGGCGGACCTCAGCGAGGAGGATCGGCATCTGCTTTTGGAACATGGTGAGGAGGCGCCGTTCTGTGGTGTGTTTCTCCACGAGCGACGCGAGGGGCTTTATACCTGCCGGCTCTGTGGGCTTCCCCTGTTCAAGGCAGTTGCGAAATTCGAAAGTGGTACAGGCTGGCCGAGCTTCACTGCCCCGGCAGCCGACGACCACCTGCGGCGCGTTCGTGACACCCGGTACGGTATGCTCAGGACAGAAATCGTTTGTGCGCGTTGCGGCGCGCATCAGGGACATGTCTTTCCTGACGGCCCACCTCCTACAGGTGAGCGCTTCTGCATAAACTCGGGCTCGCTCGAATTCACCCCGAATGGACAGCCGCTTCCTGACAAGCTTGCACGTGGCCGTCCAGAAGGAGAGCCAGCACGATAGATGCGTGCCGTGCTTGAGCGCAATCGTCGGCGTCGAGACGGCGATTGCTCCGGCAAGCAGAGCACTTTTAACCGTTCATCAACGCTGATGGGCGACTTCCTCGCGATTTGTTGTAAATGGCGTGCAGCCTAGGCTGGAGATGATTGCGCTATGCATCGGTCCGGCTATTTTGGCCGCATCATCTCGGCGCTTGTGGCAACACTTCGCGCGCAATCGGGGCAGGGGTTATGAAGGCGGCGTTCCATATGACGTTGGGGTTTTTCGCAGTCCTTTTGCCGGCGACGGCTTTAGGCCAGTCAGGCGGTTGGCAATCCAACGGCAGTGGTACGAGCACGTGGCATGTGTCGCCATCGGAAGGTACCTGCAACGTCAGTCAGGCGCAGAACCGGGCCCGCCGCGCCGGCATCTACCGCACGGATCTTGTCTATCGCGACGAGAACGTTTTGACGCTGAGGGGATTGACCGAATGGGGCGATCGCCGCGAGATCACCTTCGCCAACATCCGCGGATGTCCTGAAGTCGGGTTTCAGGATATGCAGCAGAGCCAACCCGGACGGGCGCCGACCAACCGCTGACTTGACGTCGCGCCGCTCGCCAGCGTAACTGAGCGCGACGGTTCCCCGAGGACGACTCTGAGGGGATTAATAGGGAACACGGTGAGGACCCAAGAGGGACCAAAACCGTGGCTGCCCCCGCAACTGTAAGCGGATTGCCGCTCATCCAAGGGCCCTTGGGCCATGCCACTGCGACGAAGTCGCGGGAAGGCAGATGAAGGCATATATCCGTGAGCCAGGAGACCTGCCGTCAATCACGATCCAATCACCCGGGCGGGGATGCCCGGAAAGGAACAGACATGATTGACCTGCGCCTCCACCGACATAGAGCACACATCCGTCTCGATTGGGTTTTCCGCCGCTAGCGTTAGCGCGGCGTGCCGTCATTCTTAGCGGTTGCGCCGGCAATAAACGCTGGTTCCTTCCTCCCAATCGAGATCCCTATGCGTAAATTTCTTGCAGCCATTGCACTTGCCTTCGGCTTTGCCGGCTTGACAGCGCCAAGTCTCGCCGCCACCCAGTACCCATTGATCATCAACAATTGCGGCCGCGAGGTCGTCTTCGACAAGGCGCCGGCCAAGATCGTATCGATCGGTCAGGGGATGAGCGAAGTTCTTTTCTCGCTCGGGTTGGCGGATAGGATTGCCGGAACGGCAGTTTGGGTCGGCCCGGTCTTGCCGCAATATGCCGAAGTCAACGCCAGGATCAAACGGCTTGCCGACAACGATCCGAGCTTTGAATCCGTCGTCGGACGGGAGCCGGATCTGGTTGCCGCCGAGTTTGAATGGCACGTCGGCCAACAGGGGTCTGTCGGCAAGCGAGAGCAATTTGCCGAACTCGGCATCAACACCTACATCGCGCCGGCGGATTGCGTCGCCAAGATCAATGCCGACAGCGGCGACGGCGTTCGCAAGGAACTGTTCACGATGGACCTGATCTATCGGGAGATCGCTGAACTTGCCGAAATCTTCGACATCAAGGAACGCGGCGATGCGCTCATTGCCGAACTGAGGCAGCGCGAAGCGCGGGCGGTCGCATCGGTTGCAGGCGCCGCTGCGAAGAACCTCCCGGTCGTCTTCTGGTTCTCCAGCAAGGAAGTCAACGGAGATGCATTCATCGCCGGAAAGAACAGCGCCCCTGCCTATATTCTGAAGACGCTCGATGCGCAGAATGTGGTTGCGACAGAGGAGGAGTGGCCGCTCGTCGGCTGGGAGACGATTGCGGAGGCCAATCCGGCTGTGATCGTTATCGCGACGATGGATCGGAGACGGTATGCGGCCGATGACCCTGCGGTAAAGCTCGACTTTCTGGCAAAAGATCCGGTCACGAGCCAACTCGATGCCGTCAGGAACAAGCGCTTTGTCATGATGGATGCCCAATCGATGAACCCGACGATCCGGACGATCGACGGCATCGAGATACTGGCGAAGGGCATCAATTCCTTCGGTCTGGCGCAGTGAGCGGCGCCGTTCTCAAGCAGCAGCAATGGTGGGCGCATGCTGCGCTCGTCATTGCTGCATTCTCCTTGCTCGCGCTGATGATCGGTCTTGCTGTTTCGATAGGGGAAATATCGATCCCGCTGGCGACGACCGCGAAGGCCGTGTCGAACCGCCTGTTCGGTTCGGTTTTCGAGCTTAGCCGCATTCATCAAGGCATCATCTGGGACTATAGATTGAGCCGTGCGTTGGTAGCTGCAAGTGCCGGGGCGTCCCTCGCGCTCAGCGGGGCAGTTCTGCAGGCATTGCTGCGCAACCCGCTAGCGGAACCCTATGTGCTCGGTGTTTCCGCAGGAGCCTCGACCGGCGCGGTTTGCGTGATGCTGCTCGGCTTCGGCTATGGTGTTCTGAGCCTGTCAGGTGGCGCGTTCATCGGCGCTGTTGTCGCATTCCTGCTCGTGGCCTTTCTTGCGGCAGGCGCCGGAGGTAGCAGCGAGCGCATCATTCTTTGCGGCGTCGCCGGGTCGCAACTCTTCAACGCAGTCACGTCCTATATCGTCACGACTTCGGCAAATGCCGAGCAGGCAAGGGGCGTCATGTTCTGGTTGCTTGGGTCGCTGAGCGGCGTCCGCTGGCCTGACGTCTATCTGGTCGTGCCGGTGACGATGTTCGGTTTCGCCGTTTCGCTGTTCCATGTGCGATCGTTGGATGCGTTCGTCTTCGGAACGGATGCAGCGGCATCGTTGGGCATTGCGGTCAGGCGCGTGCAGGTGGTGCTTCTTGGAACGACGGCGTTGATGACCGCAACCGTAGTCAGCATGGTTGGCGCAATCGGTTTTGTCGGGATGGTCATCCCGCATGCCGCGAGGTTCCTCGTCGGGGCCAGGCATGATCGCCTGCTTCCGGCGACCATGTTCGGCGGCGGGATCTTCCTAATCGGTGCCGACATCATCTCGCGGATCATCATCCCGCAACAGGTCCTGCCGATCGGGGTCGTCACGGCCTTGTTCGGTACACCGGCCTTTGCGGTCATCCTGTATCGTGCTCGGAGGACCGCATGAGCATCAGGCTCGAAGATGTAAGCTTTGCAGCAGGCAACTCGCTGATCGTCAACGGCGTCAGCCTGACGGTGCAGACAGGAAAGGTTCTAGGCCTGCTCGGGCCGAACGGATCCGGCAAGTCGAGTCTGTTGCGGCTGATCTGTCGTTTGCGCAAGGTGCGCAGCGGTATTATCCGCCTGGGCGAGAGCGACGTTACGACCTTGGCGCGGAGCGATCTCGCGCGCCGCATTGCTTTCGTCGAGCAGCAGGCCACAACCGAGACGCAGTTGACGGCAAGGGATGTTGTACGCCTCGGTCGCACGCCACATCGCGGCGTCCTTTCACCCCTGGGAGTAAAGGACGATGCTGCAGTCGATGAGGCGCTGTCCCGCGTCGGCATGGAAGGCCGAGCGACGCAACTTTGGCAGACGCTCTCCGGCGGCGAGCGCCAGCGTGTCCATATCGCGCGTGCCCTTGCGCAGAGCCCGGCTGAACTACTCCTCGATGAACCGACGAACCACCTCGACATCCAGCATCAGCTCGAAATCCTGGGCCTGATTTCCAGGCTCGGCGTCACCTGTGTCATCGCCCTGCACGATCTCAACCTAGCCGCTATGTTCTGCGATCAACTGGCTGTTCTCCAGCAGGGTTCGGTCGTTGCGATCGGGACTCCGCAGCACGTTCTGACGCGGGATCTGATCGGCGACGTGTTCGGCGTGCAGGCGCATGTCGAGACGTCTCCGATTCATGGGCGATGCAACATTCAATACATTATCGCCTGACCGGCTTCTCAAGGAGAGGTGCGCGGCTGGGCTGGTCATCGAGCCTTGTCAGGGCGAGATGGAGCAGGCCTTCGGGCCAAGAGAGCTCGCCGAGAAACCGGCCTTCCCTACATGGGCGCCATTCAAGAACGGCGTATGCTACCGTAAAATACGTTGGGTGCTCCGCCCGATGTGCCTATGCTGCACCTGCTAACAAAACATGTGTCTGACAGCGCGAGCTGTTCGTTCACAGAGTGGACGCAGAGCGAGAATACTATCCCGAGCATAGGAACTTGATCCTCGATGAGAGGGTGAACGAGGGAGCTTTGGCATGCGGTACTCTTCCTATCTTCCGGCGGCCGGTTTCGCCGCTCAGTTTGGCCCAGCCGGTCTTGCTTTCGATTATGCCTTGGATGCCGCTCAGCGCAGCGTGCTGTTCTGGGACGTCATGCGCAAGCGCGGCAACCAATACCGGGCTCATGCCGAAGCGACAGCGCCGCATGTTCTAAGCTTCACACCCGAAATTGTGCTCGATGGACGCACGCTTGAGCGGCCGGTCAACTACGCGCTGGTCCGGATTGTCCCGCCTGATGGAATAGAGGTTGACCAGACACGCCGACCGTTTGTTGTCGTCGATCCGAGAGCCGGACATGGGCCGGGCATCGGAGGGTTCAAAGCAGACAGCGAAATCGGCGTCGCGCTGAGAGCTGGGCATCCATGCTATTTCATCGGCTTCCTTCCCCAGCCGGTGCCGGGACAGACGATCGAAGACATTGCTCGAGCGGAAGCGATCTTTCTGGAGAAAGTCATTTCGCTGCATCCGCAGGCCGACGCCAAGCCCTGCGTGATCGGAAATTGCCAGGCGGGCTGGGCCGTCATGATGCTCGCTGCCATGCGCCCGGAACTCTTCGGATCGATTATCATTGCCGGCGCGCCGCTGTCCTATTGGTCTGGTGAGCGCGGCAAGTATCCGATGCGCTATACGGGCGGGTTGCTGGGTGGCAGCTGGCTCACCGCGTTGACAAGCGACCTTGGCCACGGACAGTTCGACGGCGCCTGGCTGGTTCAGAATTTCGAGAACCAGAATCCTGCCAACACGCTCTGGACCAAGCAGTATAATCTCTACTCGAAGATCGACACCGAAGCGCCGCGCTACCTCGGCTTCGAGGAATGGTGGGGCGGACACGTCAACCTGAATGCCGAAGAGATCCAGTTCATCGTCGATGAACTCTTCGTTGGCAACAATCTCGCGGCAGGTCGTATCGAGGCATCCAACGGCGAGGCAATCGATCTTCGCAACATTCGTGCGCCGATCGTGGTCTTCTGCTCCAAGGGGGATAACATCACGCCCCCCGCACAAGCGCTCGGGTGGATCCTGGATCTCTATGATGACGTAAACGAGATACGATCGCACGGGCAGACGATCGTTTACACCGTTCACGAAACCATCGGCCATCTCGGGATCTTCGTGTCCGCGAGCGTTGCCCGCAAGGAGCACGGGGAATTCTCCAGCAACATCGACCTGATCGATGCGTTGCCGCCAGGCCTCTATGAAGCGATTTTCGAAGCTAAGACCGATGAGACCATCGGCGGGGATCTCGTCGAGGGCGATTGGATCATGCGCTGCGAGGCAAGGACGCTCGATGATATCAGAGCGCTCGGCTGCAATAGCGCCGAGGACGACCGCCGCTTTGCGACTGTCGCCAAGGTGTCGGAAATCAACCTCTCGCTCTATCGGACGTTCCTCCAGCCTGTTGTCCGTGCGATGATGCCCGAATGGGCGGCCGATCGGTTGCGCGAAACGCATCCGCTCCGGCTGCAGTACGAGCTGTTTTCTGACGTCAATCCCCTGATGGCGCCGATTGCAGACCTTGCTGTCGATGTGACCGACGAGCGGCGCCCGGTTGCTGCGGACAATCCCTTCCTGGCGTTGGAGCAGGCATTCTCCCGGCAGATTGTTGCGGGGCTGGATGCATGGCGCGAAGGAATGGAGGCGTTGAGTGAGGCGACGTTCCTCTCCGTCTATGGTTCTCCGCTTTTGCAGGCGGCGGTCGGTATCGACCCGTCGGATACGAAGCCACACCGGCGTGCCAGCAAGACCGGACTCCATCGTCAGGTCCTCAGGACGAAGGTGGAGGAACTCAAGGCGCAGATCGGCAATGGCGGGCTTCGCGAAGGCCTAGCGCGCAGCCTGCTTTACGTCGCCATGGCAAGTGGCGCAGCCGATGAGCGTGGATTTGCCGCGATCCGGCGGATGCGGAGCGCCGAGAACGGAATGCCTGCAATGACGCTTTCGGAGTTCAAGGCGTTGATCCGTGATCAGTTCCTCATGCTGCTGATCGACGAGGAAGCTGCCGTGAATGCAATTCCCCGTCTATTGCCGGCAGAGGAGGATGTTCGCCGGGAAGCGCTTTCTTCCCTCCAGCAGGTTTTGAATGCGCGTGGGCCGCTTTCCGAAGAAGCCGAGCGGCGTTGGCAGCGGATCGTCGGGCTCTTTGATCTTTTGTCGGAGCCGCTTGCCGAACCTGCTTCGCCGCCGAAGAAACCAACGCCAGTCAAGGCCGTGAGGCGTGCAAACTAGCCAAAGGTTGCGCAAACGTCGGGGATTTGCCCTCGTCCTTCAACACGGAGCATGTGCAGATGTCGGATTTGGACAGCATTGATGAAGAAGCTGGTCGTCATCAGAAGTATGAGCGGCTGATCGCAAAGGCAAAGCAGGTCCCGCAGATGCGAACGGTCGTCGCCCATCCCTGCGACGAGACATCGCTGCGTGGAGCGGTCGAGGCGGCCGAGGTCGGGTTGATGCGTCCGATTCTTGTCGGGCCAGCAGAGAAGGTGCGCGCGGTCGCCCAGTCACACAACCTCGATATCTCGCCGTTCGAACTGGTCGACGTGCCACATAGCGATGCAGCGGCGGCCAGGGCAGTAGAGATCATCCGGGAGGGCGGTGCCGACCTCCTGATGAAGGGGAGCCTGCACACGGATGAACTCATGCGGGCCGTGACCTCGTCCACCACCGGACTTAGGACGGCGCGCCGGATCAGCCACGTGTTCGTCATGGATGTCCCGCACTATGCGGAAACGCTATTGATCACCGATGCCGCAATCAATATTGCGCCGGATCTCGATGCCAAGCGGGATATCATCCAGAATGCGATCGATCTCTTCACGCAGGTCGGCCTCGGCGTACCGCGGGTGGCGATCCTTTCGGCTGTCGAAACCGTCACGTCGAAGATACCCTCGACCATCGACGCAGCCGCTCTCTGCAAGATGGCCGAGCGCGGGCAGATCACGGGTGGCATTCTCGACGGTCCACTTGCTTTCGACAATGCGATCGACCCGGAAGCGGCAAGGATAAAGGGCATACAGTCGCCGGTTGCCGGACATGCCCAGATCCTGGTCGTGCCCAATCTCGAGGCCGGCAACATGCTGGCGAAGAACTTGACTTTCCTGGCACGGGCGGATGCGGCAGGCATCGTTCTCGGCGCGCGCGTGCCCATCATCCTGACATCCCGCGCGGATTCGGTCCGGGCGCGTCTTGCCTCCTGCGCCGTCGCAGTCTTGCTTGCCGATGCGCGTCGTCGCACCGCGCCGATACAGGGCGGTTGAAGCCATGGATACCATCCTCGTCGTGAATGCCGGTTCATCGAGCCTGAAGTTCGAAGTGTTTTCGGTCGCAAATTCGCTGGTACGGCTGATTAAGGGACAGATGGAAGGGATCGGAACCGCGCCGCACCTCGCCATCAAGAGCGCCGGCGGCGAGCGACTGGCGAACGAAAATTATCCGCTCGAAGCTGTTCCCAACCTGCCGGCGGCGATGCGTCTGGTCGGAGAATGGCTGCGGCAGAGGCAGGAGGGGCGGCTGATTGCCGTCGGTCACCGTGTTGTCCACGGCGGCCCCAACCATTCACGTCCGGCGCGCATCGATACGGAGTTGCTTCGCGAACTTGAGCAGTACGCGCCGCTGGCGCCTTTGCACCAGCCGAACAATCTCGCGCCGATCCGTGTGCTGCTGGAACGCCAGCCAGAGCTTCCGCAAATAGCGTGCTTCGACACGGCCTTTCATCGCGGCCATGACCCGATGACGGACCACTATGCGATTCCCCAACGTTATTTCGAGGAGGGCGTCCGCCGCTATGGCTTTCACGGCCTGTCCTATGAATATGTGGCCGGAAGGTTGACTGAGATCGCGCCCGCTGTCGGCAAGGGACGGGTTGTCGTTGCGCATCTTGGGAGCGGTGCATCGATGTGCGCGTTGCATCAGGGCGTGAGCGTCGAGAGTACCCTCGGCTTTACCGCGCTCGACGGCCTGCCGATGGGCACGCGATGCGGCCAGATCGATCCCGGTGTGCTGCTATACCTCCTCCAGCAGCATGGCATGACGGCACCACAACTGCAGGACCTCCTCTACAAGGAGTCAGGCCTCAAGGGGCTTTCCGGCATCAGCAACGACGTGCGCGACCTGCTTGCCAGCGACGAGGCCAGCGCGAGGCTCGCGCTTGACCATTTCGTCCATCGCATCGGCCTCAATGCTGGTGCATTGGCGGCTGTGCTCGGCGGGCTGGACGCCTTCGTTTTTACCGCTGGCGTCGGGGAAAATTCGCCGGTGATGCGTGCACGGATTGCAATGAAGCTGGAATGGCTTGGCGCCTTCCTCGATCCGGCGCGGAACGACGCCGGTGATTTGCTTGTCTCCAGCGACGACAGCAAGGTCGCCATCTATGTTGTGCCGACAGACGAGGAACTGATGATCGCGCGGCATACGCTCGCGCTTATCGCAGCATAGGTCGCGCCACGTGCAAGTTTTAGGGCTGAAGAGAGGGCTGACATGATTCCCGAGGTAAAAGCCAAGCTTCTCGAAGGAAAACGCGGACTGGTGGTCGGCATCGCGAACGATCAGTCGATCGCGTGGGGCTGTGCCAGAGCGTTTCGCGCCTTGGGCGCGGAGCTCGCGGTGACCTATCTCAACGACAAGGCCAAGCCCTATGTCGAGCCGTTGGCCGAGGCGCTCGAAGCGTCGATCTTCATGCCGCTGGACGTCGCAGTACCGGGACAGCTCGAGGCCGTTTTCGATCGTATTACGGAGCAATGGGGCGAACTCGATTTCGTTGTGCATTCAATCGCCTTCTCACCCAAAGATACGCTGCAGGGACGTGTCGTCGATGTGCCGCATGACGGCTTCCTGAAGACGATGGACGTCTCCTGCTGGTCGTTCATCCGCATGGCCCATCTCGCCGAACCGCTGATGAAACGCGGCGGCACGCTGTTCACGATGACCTACTACGGCAGCCAGATGGTGGTGAAGAACTACAATGTGATGGGTGTCGCCAAGGCGGCTCTCGAAAGCGCCGTTCGCTATATTGCCGCCGAACTTGGGCCTAAGGGCATACGCGTTCACGCCATCTCACCTGGCCCGCTGGCGACGCGTGCGGCGTCCGGCATCCCGGAATTCGACGAACTCCTGAGCAAGGCGCAGGAAACCGCCCCGACTCGCAGCCTCGTCTCCATCGATGACGTTGGTATGGCGACTGCTTTCCTGGCTCATGACGCGGCGAGATTGATGACGGGCGATACGATCTACATCGACGGCGGCTATCACATCATTGACTGATGCGATGCGTGCGGGTTGCTCTTCAAGGCAATGCACAAGCCCCAAGACCCGCCGCCTATGTGGCGACGGGTCCGGCACGGGCGTTCGGCAGCGTCAGGAATTGGCTGCGGCGGCGCGCTGTTTGCGGTATTGCACAGTGGGCAGACCGCCCCAGCCCCAATTGTCGAGATCGACTTCTTCGATGACGACATAGGTGGATTCAAGCGGCTTGTTGAGGACGTCGAGCAGCACTTGGCTGACGCCCTTGATGATCGCGGCCTTTTCCTCGGCCGTTACCGAATTGCGGTCGGGTGTGCTTCCCTCGCGGGTAACCTGTACAGTGACGATAGGCATTGTAGTCTCCAATGAAAGAGAATTGTTTGCGTCTTTGACGGCAGCCGCGCTGCTGCAGCGCAGCTGCTCCGTGGTGTGCTGGCTACCAGCGGCCGGCGTTCGCGCCGCCGTCGACATGCAGGATCTCGCCGGTGATGAAGCCCGCGGTCTCGAGATAGAGGACGGCGTCGACGACGTCGCGAATGTCGCCCATGCGGCCGACCGGATTTAGCCCGGCGAGTGCCGAATGCCTTTCGACCGGATGCATCGGTGTCTTGATAATCCCTGGAGAGACCGCGTTCACACGAACGCCGCTCTTCGAGAACTCCATCGCCAGCGACCGGGTGGCCGCGTTCAGACCCCCCTTGGTCAGGGAAGCAAGCACGGAGGGCACGCCAGCGATCGGCTGGTCGACGAGGCTGGTGGTGATGTTGATGATGTGGCCCGAACCCTGTTTCACCATCTCCGCGGCGACGCGCTGGGTGATGTGGAAGAAGCCGGCCACATTGACACCGAGGTTATGGTCGTAGTCTTCCTGGGTCATTTCGACGAACGGCTTGGCCAGGAAAACGCCGGCATTGTTCACCAGTGTGTCGATACGGCCGAAGCGATGAAGCGCCTCGCGGACAACGCGCTCGGCAGTTTCGGTCTTGCTGATATCGCCGGGGACGGCGAGGATGCCGCTGTCCGAACTGGGCTCGATCGACCGGGAGGTGGCGACGACGTGATAGTTCCGGTCGCGGTAGGCCCGCACCAATTCTGCGCCGATGCCTTGCGATGCGCCTGTTATAATGGCGACCTTCTGTTGCATGCTCATGATGTGATCCTTCCAATTGCCGCGGCCGTTGCATTGGGCCGCCCTACGCCCTCGGCGTTGGTGCAATTGATTTAGATCCGTTCTGTATCTGGGAGAATTGTCGATGATTGGACGACAATCAACCGAATTTCGGCATAATCAGGCGAGAGTGCCTGCAGCTGCCGCCATTTGCGCGAATTCAGAGCGTAGGCGAGGCGTTGCGAAATCCACGAAGGCGCGAACTTTCGGCACCGACATGCGGCCATGCGGCGCAAGCAGATGCACGGGCAGCGGTGGGTATTCGGCGTCGGCGAGGACGATCTTCAACCGTCCGTCGCGCACATAAGATGCGACATGGTAGGAATAGAGCCTCGTCAGGCCGCCGCCAGCAGCAGCGGAAGCGGCGGCGGCACGAACGCTATTGACGATGCACCGCGGCGCGAAGTGAACCGTGCGCGGGATAGAGGAACCTTTCGTCGGCGTGAAGCTCCAGGAATCCAAGCCGAAATTACTGAACGCGACGATCTGGTGCTTCGCCAGGTCTGCGGGTTCGTTGATGCGCGGATGGTCGGCGAGATAGCGAGGAGAGGCGACCACGACGCGTCGCACGTCGCCACCGAGACGGGTGGAGACATGCGAGGAGTCCGACAGGTGGCCGATACGCACTGCGAGGTCGACGCCCTCGTCGACGAGATTGACGAACCGGTCCAGCATCAGAAACCGGACAGAAACCGTCGGGTGAAGGTCAAGGAAGTCGTCCAGTATCGGGCGCAGCACTTCTTCTCCAAGAATCGGCGGCGCCGAAATGGTCAGGGTTCCGCGCGGTGCCGCCCGCTCGCCACCCGCCAGCATGTCGGCTTCCTCAAGATCGACCAGCACGCGCCGACAGGCTGCCGCATAGCGTTGACCTGCCTCGCTCAGCTTCAGCGTCCGGGTCGTCCGGTGTAGTAATTCGACACCGACATGCGCCTCCAGGAAGCTCAGGGCGCGACTGACTGCCGTCGGCGATCGTTTGAGATTGCGGGCTGCTCCGGCGAGACTGCCCTCGTCAATCGCCGTCACAAACACCTTCATTGCGTCGATGCGATCCATTGTGCCGCCTCGCGGAATAGTGATTGTCCGGCGGCGAGTATTCACCCGAAATCGGCAGGAAGTAAATACCGGGAGGTGGGGCAGGACAGGTTGCGCCGCCGCTCTATCTGTTCGGTAAGCCGGCACCTGTTCGGGGGTCGATGACAAGCCCAGCGGGTGAAGTGCTCGCGGGATACGAGAGTGACCGGCCAAACCGCGTCTTGCGTTCGCTCAACAAAGGGAGATTGACGATGAAGATTCTGATGGTTTTGACGTCGCATGATCAACTCGGGAATACCGGCAGGCCAACCGGCTTCTGGCTCGAGGAGTTTGCTGCGCCCTACTATGTGTTCAAGGATGCGGGCGCCGAGATCATCTTGGCGTCGCCGAAGGGTGGGCAGCCGCCGATCGATCCCAAGAGCGACGAGCCGGCCAACCAGTCGGAGGCGATGGCGCGTTTCAAGGGCGATCCTGCCGCGCAAAAGGAACTGGCAAACACGGCAAAACTCAGCGACGTCAAGGCGGAAGGTTTCGACACCGTCTTCTATCCCGGTGGCCACGGTCCGATGTGGGACCTCGTCAACGATAGGAACTCAATCGCCCTGATCGAAAGCTTCTACAATGCGGGCAAGCCGATCGCCTTGGTTTGTCATGCTCCCGGGGTCCTAAAAAAGGTAACCTACCAGGGGCAGCCGCTCGTCAAGGGCAAGCGTGTCACCGGCTTTGCGAACAGCGAGGAGGAGGCTGTCCATCTCACCGAGGTCGTGCCCTTTCTCGTCGAGGATGAGTTGAAGCGTCTAGGTGGACACTATGAGAAGGCCGGCGATTGGATCGATTTTACAATTGTCGACGGACGGCTGATAACGGGGCAGAACCCAGCGTCATCCGGCTCGGCTGCCAAGAAACTGCTGAAGCTCCTGAACTCTTGAGCCAGCGGCTGAGGTTGCGTGCATTCTGATACAAATCGGGTGGAACACGACATATCCAGGATACTTCGGACTGATCCCCTGCAGCCACCGTCAACGACCAGTGCGTAAGCACCGGTCAACTGCAGGGTACGAAAATGATCCTATTTCTCATCGCCTATCTTGCAGGGGCGCTGACCATCGTCAGCCCCTGCATTCTTCCGGTCCTGCCATTCGCCCTGTCACGGGCAGGTCAACCGTTTACAAGAAGCATCCTGCCGATGCTATCAGGCATGATCGTGACCTTCGCCGGTGTCGCAACGCTTTCCGCGGTCGGTGGAAGCTGGGCCGTGCACGCCAACGAAATCGGCCGATATGCCGCCATTGCGTTGATCGCAGGCTTCGGCGTGACGCTGCTTTCACCGCGCATCGCGGCGGTGGCAACGCGGCCGGCCGTCGCACTGGGCAGCCGCCTCTCTCAGCGGGCGAGCGGCAAGAAGGGGAGTGCCGGCACCTCCTTCCTTCTCGGTGTCGCGACCGGTCTTCTCTGGGCACCTTGTGCCGGCCCGATCCTCGGGCTTGTCCTGACCGGTGCCGCGCTGCGGGGGGCGAACGTGCAGACGACGCTCCTCCTGACGGTCTACGCCGCAGGTGCAGCTACCTCGCTTTCAATGGCTGTTCTTGCCGGGGGAAAGGTGTTTGCCGCGATGAAGCGATCGCTCGGGGTTAGTGAGCATCTGCGGCAGGCGCTCGGCATCGCCGTGTTGGCCGGCGTTGCGGCAATTGCTCTTGGACTGGATACTGGTTTGTTGTCGCGCATCTCCTATGCGAGCAGCACCCGCATCGAGCAGTCGCTGCTCGATAGGCTGCATGACGCAAGCGATGTCGCCGGTAAGCCGACCGGCAATGCGATGCAGCTTGCCGCGAACGATGCGCGTAAGGGATACCAGAGCGATTTGCCGGTGCTTGGTCGCTTCGTGTCGCTTGACGGTGCGGTGGAATGGCTGAATTCGAAGCCGCTCACGGCCGAGGAATTGCGCGGCAAGGTCGTTCTGGTCGATTTCTGGACCTACTCCTGCATCAACTGCATTCGGACAATCCCCTACGTGCGGGCCTGGGCCGAAAAATATCGGGATCAGGGCCTCGTCGTGATCGGCGTCCATTCGCCGGAATTTGCCTTCGAGAAGCGGATCGACAATGTCCGTCAGGCGATTGACAAGTTTCAGATCGGCTATCCCGTCGCGATCGACAACGATTTCAAGATCTGGCGGTCATTCGGCAACAACTACTGGCCTGCCCACTACTTCATCGATGCCGAGGGCCAGATCCGTCACACCCAGTTCGGCGAGGGAGACTACGGACAATCCGAACGGGTGATCCAGGATCTGCTGGCGGAAGCCGCGGGCAGCAGGAAGGCCGACGCGGCCACCGTCACGCCGGACGCCAAGGGCGCCGAGGCGGCGCCCGACCTCGCGCAGTTGCAGTCCGGTGAATCCTATATCGGCTACCTCCGCGCCGCCAACTTCATTTCGCCGGAAGGTGTGGGAGCAGATGTCGCGCGTGATTACACGGTGGGAAAACCTAATCTCAACGAATGGGGTTTGACAGGCAAGTGGACCGTCGGCGGTGAGCAGGCCTCGCTGGATCAGGCCGGCGGAGGCATCACCTACCGGTTCAGCGCGCGGGATCTGCATCTCGTGCTTGGACCCGGCACGGACGGCAGGAAGATCCGCTTTCAGGTGAAGGTGGACGGCGCAGCGCCAGGCGCGGACCACGGTTCGGATATTGACGCCGAAGGCAACGGCACTGTTTCGGAAACCCGGCTCCATCAATTGGTGCGCCAGTCGGGAGACGTGCGGGAACGGACGTTCGAGATCCGCTTCTTCGATCCTGGTGTCGAAGCATTCGTCTTCACTTTCGGATGAAAGGACAGAACAATGAAAAATCGACGGGAAAACTCTTCGACCTCTGTCGGTACCTTCGCACGCCTCGGCCTTGTGGTTCTGGCGGTGATGGGTGGCAGCGGCCTTGCGCTGAAATTGAACGGCGGACCGAAATCTGAGGAGGCCAGGCGCGTTCCTCTAGCCCTGCATGACGTGGCCGCAACGCCGGGAACGCAGTCGCTGGTGCTCGCTGGCGGCTGCTTCTGGGGCGTCCAAGGGGTGCTTCAGCACCTTGTCGGCGTCGTGAGCGCCACGGCTGGGTATGCCGGCGGGAGTGCTGCGACTGCGACCTACGAGATGACCGAGACCGGACAGACCGGTCATGCCGAAGCGGTGGAGGTCGTCTTCAATCCGCAGCAAGTCACCTACGCCCAGTTGTTGCAGATCTTTTTCTCTGTGGTTCACGACCCGACGCAGATGGATCAGCAAGGGCCCGATGTCGGGATGCAGTACCGCTCGGCGATCTTTCCACTGAACGACGAGCAGGCAAAGGTCGCCTCCGACTACATCGCGCAACTCGGCAAGGAACACGCGTTTAATCGCCCGATTGTGACTTCGATCGAAGTCGGGAAGACGTTCTATCGCGCGGAGGCCTATCATCAGGACTACGTCTACAACAATCCCAGCCAACCCTATGTCTACATTTACGAGCAGCCGAAAATCGAAGCTCTGAAGCAGCTTTTCTCGGCGCAGTATCGGGAGCGACCAGTGCTCGTCGCGGACTAGGCAGGTTGACCTTGGTCATAGCGATGCCGCGGGCGGATGTATCGCCTGCGGCAGTGGAGGGTCGATATGATTCCGGATCGGGGTCGGTCGAACCGGCTCAATCCGCGCCTACACCGCGATACGGTCTTGATGCATCCGAACACATTCGAGACACGCGCAGCCGTCACGCTGAATTTTACCGCTCCCCTGGAGGGATCCGAGTTCCGGATTGGTCTAAACGGGCCAAGCAATTGAGGAGAAAGCAATGCGCATTCTAGTCACCACCTTCGCAATGCTCGCGTTGGCCGCTGCGCCATGCGCCTGGGATAGTGCTCCGGATGAGCCGCCACCGATCGCGGCACTGTTCCTACCGTTGTCATCGCCGGATGCTGGCTCGAAGGAGCCCGCGCCGATTGCGAAGGCCTCCTTCGTGGCGACGTCGTCCAACAACGTATTCGCAGCGGTCGTCGGCGGACTGCGCTAGATTCCCGCGTTTGCCAACATTGGTCCGGTTCCCCGAACCTGAGTGTCGCTGAGCCGAACACTCAGCTCAGGTCGCTCAATTATCGCCGAATGTATGCCAATGTATCTCTCCACCTGATCCCTACACCTGCATGCAATTCCCGCCATCGGGCACACATTGGGTACACACGCCTGCCGGCTTCTATGAATGTCTTTAACGCAATCGGGAGAACATCGATGGCAGAGGAAATCAATCAACAGAGGCGGCGGTTCATGGGCGTGGCGGCCCTGACTGTCGCTGCCGCGCAACTGGGCGTCATCGGGACGAGCGTTGCGCAGGCGGCGACACCGGGCGCCGCCCGCATTCCCACCATCGCGCCAGGCACCAACACGTCGTTCGGCACAATCAAGCAGATCGATGCCGGTCTGCTGAACGTTGGCTATGCCGAACTTGGAGCGAGCGACGCGCCTCCGGTCATTCTCCTGCACGGCTGGCCCTATGACATCCATACCTATGTCGATGTTGCACCGCTGCTCGCCACAGCCGGCTATCGCGTCATCGTGCCCTATCTGCGTGGCTACGGCACGACGCGTTTCCTCTCCGACCAGACGATGCGCAACGGTCAACAGGCCGCAATCGCTGCTGATATCATCGCGCTCATGGATGCGCTGAAGATCGAAAAGGCGCTGATTGCCGGTTGTGATTGGGGAGCCCGGACCGCCGACATTATCGCGGCTCTTTGGGCTGAGCGTTGCAAGGCGCTGGTTTCCGTCAGCGGCTATCTTATCGGCAGCCAGCAAGCCAACAAGGCGCCGTTGCCGCCGAAGGCAGAGCTCGCGTGGTGGTATCAGTTCTACTTTGCCACCGAACGTGGGCGCGAAGGCTATCAACAATACCGGAGCGAGTTCGCCAGGCTGATCTGGCAGCTTGCGTCACCGAAATGGAATTTCGACGATGCGACCTTCAACCGCAGTGCCGCCGCGCTTGAAAATCCAGATCACGTCGACATCACCATCCACAACTACCGTTGGCGGATCAGCGCGGCCGAGGGCGAGCGCAGGTATGATGAGTTCGAAGCGCGGCTGGCCAAGTTCCCGGTTATCGGTGTGCCGACGATCACCCTGGAAGGCGATGCGAATGGCGCGCCTCATCCGCAGCCGGCGGCCTATGCCAAGAAGTTCTCGGGCAAGTACGAGCACCGGCTGATCACCGGCGGCATTGGTCACAACCTGCCGCAAGAGGCACCGCAAGCCTTTGCGCACGCAGTGATCGACGTCGATCGATTCTGATCGGCTTCCCGGCGGCAGCGCAGCGGTACCAACCGCGGCTTTCGGCGAGTTGGTTCAAGCCATTCATGGGCGGCTCATTCATATGTTCGATATGTGCCACCCAGCATGCTGGATTAACCGTCCCGGTCGGAGCGGCTATTCTACCTATTCGTCGCTCTCTTCCGCCTTGGGCGTGGTGCTAAAGAGGTTCTTGAGCGCATTGGTTTTGGTCTTCTGCGCCTTGCTCATCTTCAGCGCGCGATTGGCGGCCTTGGCCTGTTCCAGCATCATTTCAATCTGGATCTGCTGGATTTCGGTCAGTCGTTCCCACTGCCGGTTCAACAGATGATCGACCTTTTCATGGAGGTGGCGGATTTCCAACTCGGCCTTCAGATTGACCTTATAGTCGTTGAGCGCCCGCAACCGATCCTTTGATTCCTGGCGGCGCTGGCTCATCATGATGATTGGCGCCTGCAGCGCTGCAATGGTCGAAAGGATAAGGTTCAGCAGGATGAAGGGATAGACGTCGAAGGCAGCCTTGTCGCCGAGCATCAGATTGATTCCCATCCAGACGGCAAGGAACAAGCAGAAGGAGATGATAAAGGTCCAGCTTCCGCCGAAGGTTGCGACGACATCGGCGACGCGGTCGCCAATCGAACGGTGTTCCTCGTAGTCCTCTTCGATGTTTTCGGCGAGCGTGTCGTGGCTCTTCAGGCTCTCGACGACTTCGTCCTCCAGGTTGGAGAGTTCGCCTCGTTCGTCGCGCAGAAGCTCGGCAATGTACTGGCCGCGATAGTCATCGACCACCTTGCGGCTGATGTAGTCGTCCGAACGGAGGCCAGGGTGCTTCTGCCGCATGAAATCCGCGAGCGAGGGGCGCATATCGTCAAAATGGATGGCCTCCTTTTTCTTCAATGTGGCACCCGTGATCGCGTCCACCAGCTTGACTGACTTTGCCTTGGCCTGAGCGAGGCTCTTGGTGTAGTCATCCATCTCGACGGTGGCGGCCTCTCCGTGGCCGGCGTCGAAGTCGACGATTTCTCCTGCGAAGTCCAAGGGCTTCTCTTCTGCCATCTGCTGATCCTCGTTCCCGATTTTCGCCCGTCTAGCCATCAATTCGAACAGGATTGTGACATTGATCTCCCCCGCAAACTTAGGGGCTTGATGGCTGCTCTCGCAGGGGTCCCAAGAGACCCGCCGCAGCCTGCTTTAGAGACGTAGGCGGATGTTCTTTTGCCATATTTTCGGTCCCTCGGCACTGGCAGGAATGGCGCCACAACGGCGTTACGAGTAGCGGATGCCACCAATGGCAGCAATCGGCCCCATCACCGCCATTGGAATAGCCTCGACGTGCCTTGGCGGGACTCCCTTTGATACTCGCATGACCGTTTTTCAGCGGCAGCTGTCAAGGGCTGCCGCTCTTTTGTCCATAGTGAGTGATGGTTATCTCGGCCACGAGGCCGCCACCGTCCCGGTTGCGCAGCGTCAGCGACCCGCCGATTGCAGCGGCAAGCTGCACGGCGATAGCCAACCCAAGGCCGGTTCCGCCGGTGTCGCGACTACGCGACTGCTCAAGGCGGAAGAAGGGTTTGAGGACGGCTTCCAACTGGTCATCGGGGATACCGGGCCCACGATCCATCACCCTGACGACGATGGCCTCGTCAGCGCCACGCTGTACCTGGATCTCGGCGCTGCCGCCGAACTTCAGCGCGTTGTCGATGAGATTCGTGAGGACGCGCCTTAAGGCGTGCGGGCGCGTCATGATCGCGCCGCTGCTTATCTGCGTTATTGCAACATCCTTGCCGGTGTCCTGATAATCGTAGACAAGGCTCTCGATGAAGGACGAAAGGTCGATGCGCGACGCTTTCTCGACGTTGCCATGGGCGCTGCGCGCATAGGCGACACCTTCCTTGACGAGCCGTTCGATCTCGCTGAGATCCTGCATCAACTTATCTCGATCGCCGAAATCCTCGGCCATCTCAGCCCTGAGCTTCATACGCGTAATCGGCGTTTGCAAATCATGCGATATGGCCGCGAGTATCTGTACGCGCTCCTCGAGATATTGGGCGATGCGCTCGCGCATTGCGTTGAAGGCGGCTGCGGCGTAGGCGACTTCGCTTGGCCCTGTCTCACTGAGGCGAGGGGCCTTCACGTTCGGATCGAGCGTGTCTGCCGCTTTCGCCAGGTTGACCAGAGGGCGAATGGCCTGACGCACGGCAAACCAGCTGCAGAGCACCAGCAGAGCCAGTTGTGCGACGAGTACATAGGGCAGCCAGTCGGCGAGAGGCATGACGCCGGCCGGGTTGACGTCTATCGTCAACGGCGTGCCGTCGCTGAGAGCAAGATGCGCCTGGAGGCGAAAGTTCGGACCCGGGATTGTTTCGACCGTGATCGGATATTTGGACCCGATCGCCGTCCTCACCTTGGAGGCAATTTCGGTGCCGCGCGCGTCGAGCGCCGGCGTTCCCGGCAGGCCCGGCCCAAGAACAAATCTGTAGCTTCCCCGATCAAGACGATCGAGCCAATCCGCGCGCTCGTCCGGTGGGAGCCGATCGAGGATGGCGATCGAGGTCGAAACATCGTTTTCGAGGGTGTTGAACATCATCGACTTTGCAGCCGTGTAGCGCTCGAAAAACAGCACTGTGAACGACATGGCATGCGCAATCGCCAGACCGGCAAGCAGAATAAGAAATAGCCGCGCTCCGAGGGTGCGTGGCCACAGGCGAAATCCATTCAGCAGGGCGTGCGTCGCCATCAGCGGGCCTCGGTGATCTCGATCGGCATTGAAAAGACATAACCCTCGCTGCGGACGGTCTTGATATAGATCGGCTCTCGGGCGTCGTCTCCGAGACGCTGGCGGACACGGCTGACCAGAAGGTCGATCGACCGATCGAAAAGCTCGGCGTCGCGGCCCTGCGTCAGGTTGAGAAGCTGGTCGCGGTTGAGAACGCGCTGGGGGTGGTCGATGAAGACGCGCAGCAGGCGATATTCGGCGCCGCTAAGGGCGATCACCGTCCCGTCGGAATCGATAAGGTGGCGTGCCGTGGTGTCCAGTTTCCACTTGCCGAAGCTCAGCAACTGACCGGCCTCCGACACCTGCAGATTGGGTGGCAGCATACGGGTACGCCGAAGGACAGCTTTGATGCGGGCCAACAATTCGCGTGCCGAAAACGGTTTGGCGAGGTAGTCGTCCGCACCCATCTCGAGACCGATAATGCGATCCATCTCGTCGGTGCGGGCCGTCAGCATGACGATGGGTATGGCCTTGTGTCGGCCGGCACGCAACTCGCGGCTAAGAACGAGGCCGTCGTCGCCGGGCATCATGACGTCAAGGATGATTAGATCAACCGAGTTCGCTTCGAGAAAGGAGCGCATATGCCGCCCGTCCGGAACGGCGGTGACGCGCAGGCCATTCTTTTTCAGGTAGCTCGATACGAGCTCCCTTATTTCGCGATCGTCATCGACAATCAGGATGTGGTCGATATGTTCCATCGCGTGATCTCCATTATTGCACTGCTACCGACGCCCTTGATGTATCCGGCATATGTTTGCGGCATTCAGGCGTGCATCTCGCTGTATCCTGCGGCTCGTTGGACACATTGCGATACAATCTCTGTACCTTGAATTCTTTTGAAAAGTCATGGAAATCGCTCAAGTCGGCGCGACGGCGGTTGGTCGGTAGCTATCCAGCAAACAGGGTGTCGATCAGTTCGGAGGTCGAGCACCGCCAAAGCTCACCTTCTCCAGTTCCTGCCCACAACGACAGAAGGTCCGCCGAGCCTTTTGCGACCGAGGCGGCTCGCAAATCGCGGGTAAACTTGTTTTGCGCCGGTTGGGCAGGTCCGAGGATTTGGACACCGAGCGTGATTTTCCAGACAAGCGATGTGCTTTCGGGGAGGGGTTCAAACCACGTCAATCTTGAAATCCGCACCTTCCCACCGCTGCGAATCCGTCCAGAAAACCGTAAAGACGATGGCGCCGGGACCGAGCGCCTTCGTCGGCAGGTCGCAGACGTAGGTGCCAAAGCCGGTATCGCGGGCATGGCTGTCGGTGGCAGTTGCCCAACCGTCGGTGGACCAGTGTATCAGGGCGGGCTCAGGCAATTCGATGCGCAGGGCACGGCCGGGCGCCATATGGATGCGCTTGGCGTTTGGCCGCCACGAGAAAGGCGCTGGCGCAGGCTTTGCCGCGACATAGCGAGCAAAGGTCTGCGGCGGCATGTCGAAGATTACGCCGTCGCGGATCGAGCGCAGCAGCTTTATATGTTCCGCATGAGCCCAGACCAGGGGCATGGCACTGCCGGAAGGACGACCGAGGAAGAGCTCGCGTTCCGGCACGTCATCGCTATCCCAGATCTGCTCCGGCAGGAGCCCGCCACCGCTAGCCGAGGCCTCCAGCGCTGCCAGCAGGCGTTGCGCCTCGTCCCGTCGTCCGGCGGCGAGTTCGTAGTGGGCGCGCTCACCGGTCAAAAGTGGCCAAAGCCTCCCGACACCGCGGCCGGCGAACGGGGCGCCACCGATCCGTTCGCCGTAGCCGTCTTCATTGTACCGGTACCAGTAAGATCCGGTCGGCAGGTCACGGCGCAGCTCGGCGTCAATCGCTGCGATCGTGCCTAGGATGCGGGGGTCGTCGGCGGCCCGGAGACCGAACCGTACCAGGGCGAGCGCGTCGGGGCTAAGGAGAAGGTCCGCCTCGAGCACGGCGCCGCCATCGTCGCGGTTGCGGATCGGGATGAAGTCTCGACCGAGCGAAGACGCGCCGTCCGTCGCCGTGGCAATGCGAACATAGTAACCGTCGATGCCAAGACGGCGCGACAACTCCGTATCGGTGGCGTAGGTCCACTCTTCGATGCTCTCGTTCCAGCCATCAGCCACCTCCCGCAGATATTGCGCAGCAGACAACCGCCCGGCCGCTTCCGTCGCATCAGCCGCGGCAAGCAACCCGGCGATCTCGACGGCGAGCGTGAAGGGCGAGTAGCCCGCGTCCTCTTCCCAGCGATCCTGCTGGGTGGCTGGCCCATTCGTGACGATATAGGCCGCGGCGGCCTCGATCATCGGCAGATATCGGCCGGTCTCCGAGAGACCGATCACGCCGGCACGCAAAAGCATGTCGTAAAGCAGGATGGGAAAGGCCGTCTCGTCCATCTGGATGCCGTGCCAGTAGGGCCGACCATCGAGCCAGGCGTTTTGCACCCAATGGCCGTCCGCTTCCTGGATCGCCGAAAGATAATCGAGCACCGAACGCGCATCGGCCTTGGCGCCTGCGGCGAGCAATCCGCCTGCCGTTTCCACCAGATCGCGGGTCCAGACCAGATGATAGCCACCGAGGTCGTCGTCGCTCTTGTTGAAGCCCCACGGGATGGAAAGGCTGGCGATGATGGCGCCGGAAGCATCGTCGCAGTGGGTGGCAAGCACGCTGGTACTGACACGATATCGGTTCAACTGGGTGGGATTATGGGGCTCGTCGAGGGCAAGCAGGCCGGCCTGCCAATCCCGCCAGCCGCTCAGATAACGTCTGAGCGCTGGCTCGATACCCTGTTCCAGGCTGAGGATTGCACGGAATGCAGCCTCTTCCGGCTGCGTTCCGAAGCCTATTGCGACCAGTGCCCGCCCTTCGCCAGCCTGCAGGTCGAGCGTTCCCGATAGCGCAACGTTGCCGGACGCGGCATAGCTGTACTCTTCTTTCAGTCCCTCGCCACGCGACAGCGTCTGCCAGCCATCGGAAAAGCCTACATAGCCGGCCGAACGTGCCAGCCAAGGTACAGAGGCGGCAACCGCGAGCACTCGTCCGGAGCCCTCGGCAAACAGCATCGGTCTGCCCTTGAAATCGGCGCACCAGGCGGTGTTGTCGGCACCCCCATTCACGAGATGCGGCGCTACGAGAGCATGCAGCTGGTAGTCGGAAAGGTTGCCGATCAACGCCTCGAAGCGGACGTCCTGCAGCACGACCTCCCGCTCGGGATCTGAGAAGATGGTCTTGGTGATGCGATAGCGACCATCGCGGGCGGTGTTGATGAGGCGGAAAGCCGGAACGCCATCCTCGATCGCCTGCACCTGATGATCGGCGTCGCGCTTCTCCTCGGAAAAGTAGTCATCGGCCGTCACGATGAAACCGAAATCACGCACGCAGGCCATATCGAGCCGGGGCGCATAGATCTCGTTGAGGATGCCGTGGCTTGCCGTGAACCAAACGGGGCTTGCCGGGCCAATAGCGGTGCCGACCGCGCTCTTATCACTTGATGTCCAGCGAGGCTCAATACCGGGAGCGCCGGGAGGGTCTATGGAACCGGGGGGTAAGATCGGAAAGCTCAAGTGATGATCCTCCGCTTAGTATGCACCCTCTTCAGTGAGCCATCCTTGGGTTGAAATCAAGCAACACCGCATTGCGCGTGGCGCTTGACAGACGGTACCGATCTTGCGCCGATACGCAGCGCGGGAAGGATTGAGTGCACGGATCGGGCAAAGGAGCGTGAAAGAGATGACAGACATAGCTGGAAGCCCTGTGGCGGAGCAGGTGCGGACCTCTGGCAAGCCCGAGGCCGGTGCTGCGCCAGCCGACCGTATCGTGCTTGCCGTCGATGTCGGTGGGTCGCATGTGAAGGTCGAACTCAGCAGCGGCAGCGAGCGGCGTGCGGTCGAATCTGGCGACCAGATGACGGCGACCAAGATGGTGGCGTCGCTGCGCGATCTTACCAGCGACTGGCATTACGATGTCGTCACCGTGGGTTACCCCGGCCCTGTGGTCGGCAACCGGGCTGCGGCCGATCCCTTCAATCTTGGCCCCGGATGGAAGAATTTCGATTTCGAAGTCGCCATCGGCCGGCCGGTGCGGATGGTCAATGACGCCCTGATGCAGGCGATCGGCAGCTATGAGAAGGGCCGGATGCTCTTCCTCGGCCTCGGCACTGGCCTCGGCTCGGCCATGATCGCCGAGAATGTCTGCATGCCTCTGGAACTGGCGCACATGCCTTACCGGAAAGCAACCTTCGAGGACTATGTCGGCGAACGTGGTTTGAAGCGGCGGGGCAAAAGCAAATGGCGGAAATCGGTCTTCGATGTCGTGGATCGTCTAAGCGCGGCGCTACTGCCTGACTACATCGTGATCGGCGGCGGCAATATCGACCGACTCAAGGAGTTGCCGCCGAAGTGTCGACGCGGCAATAACGACAACGCTTTTCGCGGCGGCTTCCGTGTCTGGCTGGACGATAGCCTGCGGATTTGAGCGACAACGCCTCCGGCCGGATCGCGCCAAAGGCCGATATGGAGCCATTCCCCAAAGAGCGGGACCATCGGAAACCAACAGCTGCAGGGAGCGCAGCGATCAGCGTCTAAGCCGTCGCGCGCTACAGCCGCGAGGCGATGTGCGTGCCCGGTGAAGGAGCACGCACACCATCAACGGATCATCAGCGAAAACCGCCGCTTGCGACCAGTCGTTCGCCGGTCAGCCAGCGGGCATCGTCGGAAGCGAGGAAGACGGCGATCCCGGCGATATCGTCCGGCTGGCCAATGCGGCCGAGCGGAGTCTGGGTCACTGCGCTGCGCTCGAAATCCGAGCCGATAAACCCTGCTGTGTGGGTTCCCTCGGTCTCGACGATGCCCGGGAGGATCGCATTGACCCGGATTTTGCGCGGGCCCAGCTCATTGGCAAGCACGCTGGTAATGCTGTCCACTGCGCCCTTTGTCCCGGTGTAGACGCTGGAGGCTGGCGGAGCCAGACTGGTCACCGCCGACGAGATGTTGATGACGCTGCCGCCCTCATCGAGATGCTTGAGCGCTGCTTGGGTGCTCAGCAGAACGCCCAGAACGTTCACGTCGAACATGCGACGATATTGTTCCTCGGTCACCTGCTCGATCGGCGCGAATTCGTAGACGCCAGAGTTGTTGACCAACACGTCGAGCTGACCGAATTCCTTGACTGCAGCGTCCACCAATCCCTGCGCCTGTTCGGCCTTCGAAACGTCGCCTTGGACTGCGATGGCTTTGCCACCGGCCGCCGTAATCGTCTCGACCACTGCGTCTGCTCCCGCCTTGCTCGAAGCGTAGTTCACCACCACCTGTGCGCCTTCGGCTGCGAGTGCCTTGGCGATCGCGGCACCGATCCCTTTGGAGCCTCCCGTCACGACGGCGACTTTTCCAGCGAGCTTGCCCATCCTGCATTCCTTTCTACTCGGAGTGCCGTCGGAACTGACGGCGTTGTTCCGTAGTTCGGAAATTCGGAACTGTTGATCTTGGTTTCAAGCCCCCATATACAAAAATCATGAGACCGCTCTTTCATCCAGCAATAGAGGACGTACGGCCTGAAGCTATCCTGCATGCCCTCTCCGATCCGGAGCGCGCGGCGATATTCGCGCAAATTGCGGGCAGCGGTTCCGGCGGGACGTGCGCTGCGTTTGCCAACATGCGCGAGCGCGTAATCCCCAAGTCATCGCTATCGAACCACATCAAGGTGCTGCGCGAGGCCGGCCTTATCCGCTGCGAGCGTCAGGGTGTCGAAATGCGTAACCATTCGCGCTGTTCGGAATTGGATGAACGCTTTCCAGGTCTCGCTACGGCCATTCTGAGTGCTTACGGATGGTTTCCCCGAGAAGCGAAGGCGGATTGACAGCTATACAACGGGTTGGGCGAGCCGTCTTTGCTGGGCGCCTGTCAATGGCTCATCAGCAGCGGAACAGTGGCATGGGACAGCAGGCGATAGGTAACACGGCCGAGGAGAAGTTCGAGCAGATACCCATGCTTGAACGCGCCAATCAGAATGCACGTGGCGTTCACCGATGTGCCAAAATCGAGGATGGTGTTGCCGACCGAGCGGCCGGTTGATGAGGTGACGACGATCTCGGCATCGAGTCCCAGCTGACGGCAGATTTCCCTCGCGGTGCTCTCGTAATGCCTGTTCGGCTTATCGTCGACACAGAGCACGGTTATACGGTTGGCGGCGAGGAGCCAGCGCCTTGCGGCAACCATTGTGCGGCGCGCGTGCTCATGCGGTTTCCAGCCGATGAGAACGTGGTCCAGCAGATGTCCGCGGTAGCCACTGGCCGGCGGGACGAGCACAAGCTTGCCTTCATGAAAGAGGACATTGTGGAAGACATCACGGGCATCGAGATTGCCCCTGTAGGGCGTGATGACAAGCGACGCGTTCTGACACACGTCGCCGACGCAGCGGCGCAGGTCACCCTGGCAATCGCCGAGCACCAGGCTTTGCCGGTGAGGAGCGCTGAGTTTCCACTCGCCGAAGAGCCGCTTGACGCGCTCGTACCGCTCGTGGGTCGATCCTTCCTCAAGCTCCCGCAGCATCTGCAATTCGATTTCCTCAGCCGACACAAGCATCGCCAGTGGGTCGGCACCGATATGTACGGCGGCGATGCTATCCTGTACGGCATCGGCCGCGTCGTCGGCCAGATCTAGGCAGGACTGTGCCGAGGACGGATCGGGCAGCAGCACGATAACATCGGCATCCTGAGTGAGGTCACGAACGTTGCGCGGCACCGCGCCTGCGTTAGGCGCGTTGAAGCCTTCTGACCAGTTTTGGTGATCGCTGGTTGTCGTGGTCACGCCGGCCCTCCTTCTTTGGATCGGCCTCGCAAAGTTACTCGGTGATAATACGCCAATATAGCCGGTGTTGAAATCGTCTCTGCAGACGAAGGCAACCTATTTTGAGAACTTGTCGACTAGGCGGGCGCCGGCATTCCAGGTTGCGTGATGTCGCTGGCATTGTTCCCGGCGGTCTTGCGCCTTGATCGCGACCTGTTAGAATTTCGGGTGCCAAGCTTTTGTGTTGGCTGCATTTTTGGGTTCCCTCTGGCGATGTGCGGTGCGCGATGGAGATGCCAGCTACCTCTAAGCTCAGTTATGGCGCGGAGCCCGGATTGCGCTTCGCCCTGCTCTTGGATGGGCGGGGTGGCTGTACTCAGCTGGATATTGCCCAAGCGCGACGATGGAAGCCCGAGGACGGGATCATCTGGCTGCATTTCGAACGCAATCATGCGGCGGCGGCCGATTGGATCAACAGGGAAAGCGGCCTCGACAGCTTCGTCACGGAAGCGCTTCTCGAAGAGGAGACGCGGCCACGCGTCGAACCGGTCGACGATGGGCTCTTGATCATCCTTCGCGGCGTGTGCGCGACCGCTCCGGACGAAGAGCCGGAGAAGCAGACCGATATCGATCTCGTGCCACTGCACATGTGGGTCGACGTCAACAAGGTTATCTCGCTACGGGACCGCGGCCACTACATTACCGCGCTTCGCGACATTCGTCTGGCGCTCGAGAAAGGCAAAGGCCCGCATCGCACTGGAGATCTCCTGTCGCTGATCGGCGACAAACTTGTGCGCGATCTGGAGCCCGTGCTCGACTCCATGGATGAAGAGGTGGACGAGCTTGACGAGATGATTTTTCAAGGTGAGGCAAGCGAGGTGCGCGAGCGCTTGAAGCTGTTGCGCCGGCGGTCCGTTCAGCTTCGCCGTTACCTTGCACCGCAACGCGATGCTTTGAACCGTATCGAGCATGACGACGCGCCATGGCTCCTTGAGCGCGACAAGTTGCGGATGCGCGAAGTGATCGACAAGCTGATGCGCTTCATTGAATACCTCGACGCTATTCGCGACCGCACGGGCATTCTGCATGACGACCTTTCGACCGTGATCAGTGAGCGGATTGCGCGCAACTCCAACCGACTGGCGGCGCTGGCGGCCCTGCTACTGCCGCCAAGCGTGGTGGCCGGCCTGTTCGGGATGAACGTCGGAGGCATTCCGGGGGTCAACGACACCTGGGCCTTCATCATCATCGTTGTGTTCGTGACGGTCACATCGGTTGCGACGCTCTGGGTGCTTCGGCGGATCGGCTGGCTCTGACCAGTGACAGTATCACGTGTACAGGCAATGCGTTCCAGCAGTGAGGGCGGCACGCGCCATGTGGGTGGCCACGGTCTTCATCGTCATTTCGCTGCGCGCCGCGTCGCTGATCTCCGCGCCTTACCCGAGGTTTCAGTCACGTCGCCGTGATTTCAACCACGCGTTCTTGACAATGGATTTGCGCGGTAAATATCTGTGATCTCCGGCTTCAGACGTAAGGCCCCAACTCAGCATGATCGACACGCGCTTTTCGACTGCTTTACAGATTGTCATCAGTGTGGCTGTCAACGAAGAGGCAAATCTCCGCACCACGAGCCAATCACTTGCGCAAGGGCTCGATACAAGCGCCAGCTTCGTACGCAAACTGCTGCTGCCGCTCAATGAAGGCGGCATCCTCGCCACCGCTCAGGGTGGCAAGGGTGGTATCAGCTTGGCGCGGCCGCGCAACCAGATATTGCTCAGCCAGATCTATGCTGCCGTAACCGGCGACAAGAAGATCTGGGCGACCCGGCACGACATCCCACATGAGGGCCTTGTGGGCGAGAATATCGGCGATCTCTCGGAGTTTCTTTGCGATCGAGCCGAGCGGGCCGTCGTCGACATGCTTGGTTCGGTGACCATCGAAGACAGCGTGGCGGAGCTACGCCGCCTCGAGGCACAGAAATCGGCCGGCGCCCGGCAGCCGGCGGATGCGAGCTTCGTGAGTGGCCACCACGCCGCCGAGTAGCGTTATCCTTAAAACGAAAGGGGCGGCCGGGCAGGGAACCCGAGCCACCCCTCCTAACTGATCGGAGGTCAATCTGATCAGAAACTCTCAAGCGCGGCACCGCGCTGCCTCTCCCCATGACTTTAACCACAGAGAGAGGCAGAAACGCGGCGCCGCTTTTTGATTAGAATGCGCGCTGGAGGCGGAAGAAGCCAGTCGTCACGTCGTCGCCGTTGTCCGGGTCGAGGTAGTTGACGGTTGCCTTGGCGTAGAGGTTGTCGACGATCTGATAGTCAACCGTCAGGCCGACCTTCCAGGCATCGTTGTTGTCGTTGAAGTCGCCCGCAGTGATGCCGTAGTTGCCGTAGTACTGGACAGCCGGGGTGATCTTCAGCTTGTCGGTCGCCTTGATCGCGTATTCAGCAGCGATTGCCCATTCAGCAGCCTGATAGTAGGAGTTCGGGCCGCTCGAATAGACGCCTGCGAGGCCGAGGGTGCCCGGGCCTATAGCAACCGTACCCATGGCGCGAACAGCGCCTTCTTCGTTATCCGTGTCGTAGCCAGCCGTGACCTGGTAGGTGAATACGCCAGCCTTGCCGCCGATGGCGACTGCTACGCCGACGTTGTTCGGATTTTCGCCGCTGCTGTAGTAGCCGTCTTCCAGCTCGTCAACGCTGATGCCAGCGTAGAAGTTGTCCGCCTCATACTGATAACGGATCGAGTTATGCAGCGTAACCTTGCTGCCGACGTCGTCGGTTTCGCCCGAGAGACCATCGTCCCACCAGCTGTAGAACAGACCGGCGCGGAAGCCAGCGATGTCGATGTAGGCGGAGTCAAGCAGAGCCGCCTGTGAGGAAGCGTTGTCGGCGTTGGTCTGCAGGACGATCACACCAGTGAGCGGGCCGTATTCGGTGTCGCTCTTGGCAGTGAACTGAACCTGGCCACGGGTGTAGGCGTCCCAGTCAGAGTCGTTGGCGACATTGGCGCCGCTGCCCTTGGTCGCGCTGGCGTTCGGGCCGGCGTTGACCTGGAAACGGATGTAACCGCTGATCTTCAGGCAGGTTTCGGTGCCCGGGATGTAGAAGTAGCCGCTGCCGTAAGCGTCGCAAACGCGGACGTATTCAACCGGCTCCGGCTCGGCAGCAACGATGGCGTCAGCAGCCTGTGCGCTCGAGATAGCAGCCAAGGCCGCCGCCGAGCTCATGAGGATCGTCTTAATGTTCATAGTCAGTCCAATCTTCTGTCGATTGGGCACAGGTCATCACTGCCGAAAACCGGCTCTACCTACCCCAAATTGTTTCGTACAAGCCCTTGCGGGAAACGCGGTACGTCCGCAGCGCCAAATTACATTTCCGATCAAATGTATCAATCATAGATACTGTCAAAATTGAGTTTTGCTGCAAGGCGGAATTTGGGTGTTGCGCAAAGGCAACTATCGCTTTCTGCGCAAGAATACGTTTACTACCGCAGGCTATAACCGATTGTTACTCAACACGTTTTTGTAGCTCATGTTATCCGGATAACAATGTTGCATTGCAGCATTTTGTCGCGCGGTCGCGTTCATCCTTTCTTCAGTCGCGTTCCGGAATCATGTAAAAATGCGCCTCGCTGGATGCGCGCCTTATCCGTGAGCGCGGCCGTTACGGAATCGCCGGGATCGAGCCGGAGAGTGCCATGTCCGTCGATCAGGTGTTCCAGCAAATTTGTCAGCCCGCTACTGAAGTGCCGGCTCGCCTCGGCTGCCTCGTCGCTTGCAAGCGTCGTGGAGCCGATGATTCGAACGCCGAAGATGTTGATGGTCTCATTGGCTTTGGTCAGCGCACAATTTCCGCCCCTTTCAGCGGCGAGATCGATGATGACCGTTCCCGGGCTGAGCCGTGAAACCATATCCTCGTCAATCAGCACGGGGGCGGTTTGACCGGGATTCACGACGCTGGTCGTGATCAATTGCATCTTCGACAGGGGACCGGAAAGCTCTTGGCGAAGCCGCGCCAGCTCTTGCTCCGATGACGTGTCGAGAAATTTGGCACCGAGCCGTTCGATCTTCGCTTGCAAATCTTTTCCAAGGCCAAAACCATGGGTCAGTGCGCCGAGGCGGCGTGCGGTCGCCAATGCCTGCAGGCTTGCTGCGTCACTGCCCAAGGCGGCCATTTTGACCGGTCGCACGAAGCTTCCGTCCACCATTAGCATCGGATGCGAAATGCCGAATTGCCTTGCTGCCTCCAAGACGGCGGCGTGACCGGTGATGGCTGCCTGTCTCGAAGAGATATCCGCACCCTTTAGGCCTTGCATCCCGGAAAGCTGGGCGATGTCGAGATGGAGCGGCTGCTGTCCAGCGAGAGGACGGGTGTCCTGGGGCGCATTCGAACCAAGGAAAATAAGAATTGAGGTCGCCGGAAATACCCGCGTGGCTGCCGGCTGTCGCACGCTGACGAACATGTGTGACGAGGATACCATGTCAGCGAAATCGACGGGCTTTGCGCCGGCGGCGATATAGGCGTCGTCCGCATGGCCTGCGCCGACGCCGCATCCGCGCTCGAACCAAATCGACATTCGTCCGGAAAGGCGCCGCACATCCTCCGGCGTCAACGCAACCCGACGCTCACCGGGATGTGTTTCCCGAAGAAGCCCGGCACGGACGCGGACAAGGTTGGACATTCATCGCTCTGGAAAAGGGGTAAATCGAAATGCGGCGCGCGAGCGATATAGGCCGTCTCTTCCATAGTTTTATGACAGTTTCGTAGTTTTATTTTGGGCTGCTTTGTGAATTTTTGCATCGTCACAACTGGCGATAAGTCTTTCAATTTAAAGGATACTGGTCGTAGCTTGCATGAGTGATGTCGAATAAGGTCGCTGGCAGTGTGAGATCAGGTTTTGCCTGGCGGCTTTTGGATGTAATGGTCAGGCATAAGACGCGTGGCTGCTGGAGGCATGGGTGAATTTCTATTCGGTTTATGATCAAGGTTTTGTCCGCGTCGCGGCCTGCACGCCGACTTGCGAGATCGGCGATCCCGATTTCAATGCGCAGGCGACGCTGGAGCTGGCGCGACAAGGACATGCCGAGGGCGTTGGCCTCATGGTGTTCCCCGAACTCGGGATCTCCAGCTACTCGATCGATGACCTGCTGGGGCAGGACACGCTTCTCAAGGGCGTGGATGCTGCGATTTCCGAGATTGTCCGGGCAAGTCGCGAGCTCACGCCGGTACTTCTTATCGGCGCGCCGCTGCAGAGCGGCGGGCGGCTCTACAATTGCGCTGTCGCCATTCACGCGGGGCGTGTTCTCGGCGTCGTTCCGAAGATGCACCTCCCAAACTATCGCGAGTTTTACGAGAAGCGCTGGTTTGCCTCTGGACGCAGCGTCCGTGGCGAAAGTATTCGGGTCGCCGGCGAGAGCGTGCCTTTCGGTACGGACCTCATCTTCGCGGCTGAGGATATGGACGATTTCGTCTTCCATATCGAGATCTGCGAGGATCTCTGGGCTCCGGCGCCGCCAAGCGATTTCGGGGCGTTGGCGGGCGCGTTGATCCTCGCCAACCTTTCGGCGAGCAACATAACGGTCGGGAAGGCGGATACCCGCAAGCTTCTCTGCTCGGCGCAGTCGGCACGCAGCCTATCCGCGTACGTCTATTCCGCCGCAGGCCCCGGCGAATCGACGACGGATCTCGCCTGGGATGGTCAGGCTTGCATTTACGAGCTTGGCAGCATGCTTGCCGAAACCGATCGCTTTCCGACGACATCGCAGATGTGCGTGGCGGATATTGATGTTGAACGGCTGCGGCTCGAGCGCTTGCGAACCGGCACGTTCAACGATGCGACCACGCTCAATCTCACCGCCGAACACGAATTCCGGCGGGTCGGGTTCCCGTTCAAGAAGCCGAAGGGTGACATAGGCTTGAAGCGCAATGTTGCACGCTTCCCCTTCGTGCCGGCTGATGAAAGCCGGCTCGATCAGGATTGCTACGAAACGTTCAACATACAGGTGCAGGGGCTGATGAAGCGGCTGCGCTCGACCGGCATCAAGCGGCTTTGCATTGGCATTTCGGGCGGGCTCGATTCCACCCATGCACTACTCGTCGCGGCACGCGCCTTCGACCAGCTGGGCTGGCCGCGGTCGGACATTCTCGGCTTCACCATGCCGGGATTTGCAACGGGCGATGCCACCAAGACGAACGCCTGGGCGCTGATGCGGAGCATGGGCGTCACCGCCGAGGAAGTGGACATCAGGCCGCTGGCGCTGCAATTGTTGAAGGACCTGAAGCATCCATTCGCGGGCGGCAAGCCGGTCTACGATACGACCTTCGAAAACGTCCAGGCTGGCCTACGCACCGACTTCTTGTTCCGTGCTGCAAATCAGCGGAATGCGCTGGTGCTCGGAACCGGAGACCTGTCGGAAATCGGCCTCGGCTGGTCGACCTACGGCGTTGGCGACCAGATGAGCCACTACAACGTCAATGCGTCGGTGCCGAAGACCCTGATCCAGCATCTGATCCGTTGGGTGATCCGCTCCGGGGATTTCAACGCGGAGGCAAATGAGACCCTGGAGAGTGTTCTTGGCACGCTCATTTCGCCCGAACTGGTTCCGGCTGATGAGAACGGCGTCATGCAGAGCACGGAGGATAAGATCGGGCCATATGATCTACACGACTTCGCTCTCTTCTACACGACGCGTTTCGGCCTTCGCCCCTCGAAAATCGCCTTCCTTGCCTACAATGCCTGGCGGGATACCGAGGCAGGCGTCTGGCCGCCGCACTTCCCAGCCGACAAGCGCCGCAGCTTCGATCTGCCTATGATCAAGCACTGGATGGAGGTTTTCTTGTTCCGGTTCTTCACGATCAGCCAGTTCAAGCGGTCGGCATCGCCGAATGGCCCGAAAGTGACGTCGGGCGGTTCGCTGTCTCCGCGCGGCGATTGGCGTGCGCCGTCCGACGGTAACGCACGGATATGGCTGAAGGAATTGAAAGCCAATGTTCCTGATGTAAAGGGTTAAGCCAAAGCCTTGCAAAAGAGAGGCATCGCTGCAGATAAGATCCAGGAGAACACTGAGGGAGCTGTGAAGCGTGACGGATGAACCTTGTCCACCTGAAGTTCTCCCAGATCTCCCCCGCTACGAGATTCGTCAGGACCTACGTGGAAGGTGGGTGATCATCGATACCTTGACGTCCCTGCCGGCGGCTTCGGACGGTAGGGATTTCGTCGGCCTCAGCAAAAGGGATGCAGAGGACATCGCTCGCGAACTGAACCTCAGCGTGGCCCAGGGCCGCGATCCTCTGATCTGATCTCCTGGAACTTGCCGAACACCGGCTGCGTTTCGTTGCCGGAGGTGCAACGATGACAGCCAATGACAACAGGCCGGACGATCACTCGACCGATCGGCACACTGCCTACGAAGCGCAGGAAGAGGCCCTGTCCAGAGAAGGGCGCAGTCTCTCCATCTGGGCGTTGCTGGGTGCCGTCGCCTTCGTGGTGGCGATGGTCGTTTTGGCGTTCAGTGTTTGGACAAGCGGCGGCACAAGCCCCGCACCAAGAGTGCCGGCCGGAGCCAACAGCCCTAACGTCGCGCCACCGCCGACGCAAAACACGAACTGACCGAGGGCCTTACGTCATCCATTTTCGATGCTCCGCGAAGCGCTCCGCGAGCAGATCGATGAACAGGCGAACTTTCGTGGGCAGGTGATTGCGGTTTGGGTAGATGGCGTTGATGCTGAACTCGACGGCACGATAATCAGTCATCATTCGAACGAAACTTCCCGAGGCAACATCGTCGAACACAACGAAACTCGGTGCCAGGAAGACGCCCTGACCGGTCGTTGTGAGGTGCCGTAGGGTCTCGGCGCTATTGGATACGATGTTGCCGCCGATCTTTACGCTCACCTGCGCACCATCTGAACCTTCGAAGCGCCACTCGTCTCCGTAGGGGTAGTAGGCATACTGCAGGCAGTTGTGGTTGGTCAAATCCTCTGGCACCCGCGGCATGGGATGGTTCTCAAGATAGTTTGGCGAACATACGAGGATGTGCCTCCACGGCGTCAGCTTTCTGACGATAAGGCTTGAATCTGGCGGCGGCACGGTGCGGATCACGAGGTCACACCCTTCCTCGATCATATCGATCATCCGTTCCCCCACGCTCAGGTCGAGGGCGACCGAAGGGTAAAGCTCAAGAAATTCGCTGACAACGGGCAGCAGAAAGCGAACGATAGCGGCGCTGGTATAGACCTTGAGCGTGCCGCGCGGTGTCGAACTCATCGCTCCGGCGATGCCGTCGGCTTCCTCGAGGTCAGCCAGGATCTGAGCGGAGCGTTCGTAGTAGTATTTGCCGGTTTCCGTAAGGCTGACCTTGCGCGTCGTGCGGTTGAGCAGTCTGACTCCGAGCCTGTCCTCGAGGGACTGCACGTGGTTGCCAACCATCGTCACCGACATGTTGAGACGGCGTGCGGCTGCTGAAAAGCCGCCACACTCCACGACGCGGCCAAAGACTGTAAGGCTCGTCAGCCGGTCCATTGGGGTTCTCCGATTATCCGCTCTGAGTTGATGATCCTTCCCGATCTAAGCAGATTATCAGAATAGACCTGACGGCGCATTGTCCATCTCATCGAATTTGACCTCGCATGGCGAGGCAAGTCACAGGAGAAGGACAATGGTCGAATTACCCCGCAAGGAAGCCTTCGAGGTCGCCGGCGACCCCGAGGTCGCAAAGGTCGCCGAAGCCCCGGTCGCACCGGCTGCGGATGTCGCACCTGCCGTCGAAGCCAGCGGCAAGAACAGCCGCAAAATCGTCAAGCGAACGATCATTGCTGCTGCGCTTCTTGCCGGTGCCGCCTTTGCGGCCGACTATGGCCATCACTATTGGACGGTTGGCCGCTTCATCGAATCTACCGACGATGCCTATGTGAAGGCCGACTATACGACGGTTGCGCCGAAGGTTTCGGGTTACGTCGCCGAAGTCCTTATCGGCGACAACGATGCGGTCAAGGCTGGGCAGGTGCTTGCCAAGATCGATGATCGCGACCATCAGGCAGCATTGTCCCAGGCCAAAGCCGACGTAAAGGCAGCCACCGCTGCCATCACCAATCTCGATGCTCAGATCGAGCTGCAGCAGTCGATCATCGGCCAGGCGAGGGCGACGATCGATGCGTCACTGGCGACGCTGGATTTTGCCCGTTCCGATGCGGCCCGTTCGCAGCGGTTGATCACCAACGGTGCCGGCACGCAGTCGCGGGCGGAACAGAGCCAATCACTTCGCGATCAGGCGCAGGCGGCACTTGAACGGGATCGGGCCACGCTGGTTGCCGCGGAAAAGAAGGTGCCCGTTCTTCAGACACAGCGCGAGCAGGCTGTCGCGCAGCGTGAGCGCGCCGCCGCCGCCCAGCATCAGGCTGAGCTCAACCTTTCCTACACAAAGATCATCGCTCCGGTCGACGGCACCGTCGGCGCCCGCACCATTCGAGTCGGACAGTTCGTAACCTCGGGGACGCAGTTGATGGCAGTTGTGCCGCTGCATTCCGTCTACGTCGTCGCTAACTTCAAGGAAACACAACTCACCCATGTCCGCGCCGGGCAGCCTGTCGAGGTCAAGGTGGACAGTTTCCCCGACGTGGAAATCAAGGGCCATGTCGACAGCATTTCGCCCGCGAGCGGGCTAGAGTTCTCGCTGCTGCCTCCCGACAATGCAACCGGCAACTTCACCAAGATCGTCCAGCGCATCCCGGTGAAGATCGTCATCGACGACGAGAAAGTGAGCGGTTTGCTTCGCGCCGGAATGTCCGTCGAGCCGGAAATCGATACCAAAGCGGCCGTCAGATAGGTGGTCCCGGGAAGGATTATCCAGTCTGACTGGATGATCCTTCCCTCCTTTCCCGAATTATCAGCCGAACCTCGTCATGAGATTGTTTCCGCATAGCCGGAAGGAGAGACGTCATGGCTACACTTCAGATTGTCGCCAACAATTCGAGTCGGCGTCCTGTGGACGCCGCGGCTCCGGAGCCTGCAGCCGCGATGAGCGCCTTTCGAATGTGGAGCGCAGTCGTCGGTTCGACGCTCGGCGCGTTCATGGCCGTCCTCAATATCCAGATCGTCAACGCTTCGCTCGCGGACATCCAGGGTGCGATCGGCGCGGGTAAGGACGACGGCGGCTGGATTTCGACGTCCTACCTGATTGCGGAGATCGTGGTCATCCCTCTCAGCGGCTGGCTTGCTCAGGTCTTTTCCGTCCGCAAGTATCTCCTGACCAACGCCATTTTGTTCCTGCTATTTTCCGTCGCCTGTGCTTTCGCGGCGAACCTTCAGCAGATGATCGTGCTGCGCGCCGTTCAGGGCTTCGCCGGCGGTGTGCTGATCCCCATGGCCTTCACCATTATCATCACGCTGCTGCCAAAGCCCAAGCAGCCGATCGGTCTGGCGCTCTTTGCCCTTTCGGCGACCTTTGCTCCCGCCATCGGGCCCACCATCGGCGGATATCTGACGGAGAACTACGGCTGGGAGTTCATCTTCTACGTCAATCTGGTTCCCGGTTTGCTGATGGTGGGAATGCTCTGGGCGTCGCTCGATCGCGCTCCGATGAAACTCGGTTTGCTCGCAAAGGGCGATTGGCCGGGTATCATCACCATGGCAATCGGCCTTGCCGCCCTACAGACGGTGTTGGAGGAAGGAAACAAAGAGGATTGGTTCGGATCGGATTTCATCATCCGACTGTCGATCATCGCCGTCGTCTCGTTGACTTTGTTTCTCATTATCGAGCTGAAGACGGCTCATCCGCTGCTAAACCTCAGGCTTCTCGCCCGTCGCAATTTCGGCTTTGGCATTGTGGCGAATGTCCTGCTCGGGATCGCCCTTTATGGCTCTGCCTTCGTTCTTCCGATCTATCTGTCGCGCATCCAGGGATACAACTCCGAGCAAATCGGCATGGTCCTCGCCTGGACGGGCATTCCACAGCTGTTGTTGATCCCGCTGGTGCCCCGTCTGATGAAGCGCTTTGACGTTCGTTTGCTGATCGCCGTCGGTTTTGCGCTGTTTGCCGCTTCGAACTTCATGAATGTCTACATGACCGCCGACTATGCGAGCGACCAGCTCTTCTGGCCGAACGTCATCCGCGCCGTTGGGCAGGCGCTTGTTTTCGCGCCGCTCTCGGCCGTCGCAACGGCAGGCATCGAGCAGGAGAATGCAGGCTCTGCATCCGCGCTGTTCAACATGATGCGAAATCTCGGGGGCGCCGTCGGCATCGCAAGCCTGCAGACCTTTCTGACCAAGCGCGAGCAATTCCATTCCAACATCCTGACGAATTCGGTCTCGGTGTTTGAGGAAGCCACTCGGGATCGTGTCGCAAAGCTGACCGCCTACTTCATGAGCCACGGTGTCAGCGATCAGGCCGTTGCCACCCACAAGGCCGTCGTTGCCATCGCGTTCAAGCTGCGCAAGCAGGCCAACATCATGGCCTTCAGCGACACGTTCTTCGTGCTCGGTGCCGCATTGCTCGTCGCACTGCTCGCAACGTTGCGGCTGAAGAAGCCAGGTCATCTGTCCGGGGGCGACGCTCACTAGCGCCTCACTCCGCGATCAGGGAGAAACGCCATGAACCGCCTCCTCCAAATCGAAACCGAGACGCGCCCTTCAAAGACGGATCGCGTAGCAGCCAGTACAAACTCACTGTTGTCGCTGATCGAGTGGCTCTCCGGCGATGAATGCCATGCGCTCGATGAGCCCGGCCTGCTCTCCACCCTCGGCCGCCGCCTGCTGCTATTAGGACTGCCGATCGATCGCTTGACGCTTCATCTCATGACGCTTCATCCGGAACTGATCGGCCGCACACTCGCCTGGGCTCCCGGCGACCCGGTCGAGATCCACGATCGCGAACATAGCGCGCGCCAGACGTTTGCCAGCAGTCCGTTGCGCAAGGTGATGGACAGCCGCGAGTCGCTCGTCGTCGGGCTGGGCGAGAGTATGCATGGGCGCTGGCAGGATATTGATATCTTTGCTGGCCGTGGGCTCGTGCAATTGATGATCGCGCCTCTTTGCAATGCCGACGGGCCGGTGAGTGCGGCGGCCTTCGGCACACGGCGACCGGGCGGCTTTACGCCTGCCGAAATTCAGGTTCTCGAGCGGATCCTACCAGCGTTGCGCAACACCTGCGAATTGCGGGTGATGCGGCAAGTCGAACTCAGCCTGCTCGATACTTATATCGGTCCGCTGACAGCGCAGCGCATCCTTGCCGGGCGAGTCCGGCAAGGTGAGATCGAATCCATCGAGGCGGCTCTTTTGCTTTGCGATCTGCGTGGTTTCACGGAGATCTCGAACAGGCTGCCAAGCAACAGCGTGCTCGAGCTGCTCAACGCTTATTTCGACAAGGTCATTCCCGCCATCACGCGGGAAGGCGGCGAAGTTTTGAAATTCATGGGTGATGCCGTCCTCGCGTTCTTTCCTGGATATGATCCGGCCCGCAGCAGCGCTTCGGCGTTGATAGCCGCCAAGGGCATTTTGCGTGAGATTGATCGGTTCGAGTTCGAGGATTTTGCTCTCAATGTCGGCATTGCCCTGCACCATGGCGAAGTCAGCTACGGCAATATCGGCTCCGGCCGTCGCCTCGACTTCACCTTGATCGGCCCCGATGTGAACCTCCTCAGCCGCATCCAGACGGCATGCGGAGACTTGCGCGTCCCGCTCTTGATGTCAGGCAGATTTCGGAAAGAGGCGCGCGCCGAAGCCGTTTCGGCCGGGCGGCACGCGTTTAAGGGGTTCCCGGAGAAGGTAGAGCTCTTCTGCTTGCCGGAATCGTGAGCCTTTTCAACGATTGCTCGAAAGGACCATCGCGCCATGAAGTCGGGCGCAAGCGCCGATATGTCTACGGGAAAGTGGAAGGCGAATATAAACTATATAAATAATAGCTATTTGTTGTGTGTTCACGGTTTTGGCGTTATTTGCTGAATAATGGGATGGAGAGTATGGGGGCGTAGGGCAACAAGAAATGCTGACGAAAAAAGGAAAGTATGGTTTGAAGGCACTGGTCGACTTGGCGCGGCTTGCACCGGGGGAAACGGCCTTCATTAACGACGTTGCTTCGCGCAACAACATTCCAAAGAAGTTCCTTGATACAATTCTCTTGGAATTGCGAAATGTCGGCATTCTTCGTTCGAAGAAAGGCCCGGGCGGCGGTTATTCATTGTCGCGTCCGGCATCTGAAATTCGCATCGGCCATGTCATCCGTACGCTTGATGGTCCTTTAGCGCCTATCCGCTGTGCCAGCCGTACGGCCTTCGAAGCCTGTGACGACTGTTCGGATCCCGAGACCTGTCAGGTGCGGCGCTCCATGACTGAGGTCCGGGACGCGATCGCCGACATTCTCGACAACATGACGCTCGAGCAATTCGTCGCATCCGGCAACAAACTGGACGATGCCGACGAAGAAGCGGCTCTCTCGGTCGCCAACTAAAGGTCAGCCGCCGAAATAGTGCGTTGCGGCCGCCCGGTACAGCTCGTCAGCGGCCGCATCGTTCGCACGAATGCGTGCATTTCTCCAATATCGATCGAGATTCCGGCCGATGCTTGTCGCGCCGTTGCCCGACAGCTCGAACAGTGCGTTGGCGACATCAAGGGCGGTCCGGCTTGCGGTGACCTTGGCGGTGGAAGCAGAGAAGAACGCGGCATCGATCGTGGTGGCAGACGGCCCGATCTGAGAAAAATCGAGCTTGCCGCCGGCACTTTCCACGAGCGCGGCAGCCGCTTGCACGGAGAAGGCAAGCTTGCCGATATCGGCTGAGCGCGGCAACTCCCGAAGATTGGCGAGAGCGGCCCGGGCAATGCCGAGGTCTGTGCCCGCATGGAGAAGGGCAGCCAGGGCCGAAGCCGTCGTGTGACGGCGCGGCCCATCGTCCGTTGCAGCTTTCGCGTCGCCGGTGACGCCCTGGGCGACCGCTGTCCCGGCACCATTCGTCCTCTGTCCGAAACCATCCCAGTCATCGATGATTTGCAGGCCTTCGCTCTCGCGGGCAAGATAGAAGCGAACCTGCTCGCCCTCGGCATCGATTGCGTCGGCCACGATCCAATCGGCGAAAAGCAGGCCGGGGGACCTCAAGCTCCGCCCCTTCAGTTCATAGGCGACACCGAGCGGACTGGCTGCGCCCGCGGTGTCGAAGGCTGTCGCCGTGAAGTGATCGCCGGCGAGCGCACGAGCGAAGAGCAAGTCTCTTCGCTCTTCGCTCGGGTCGTTCCGGAACTGTTCGAGTACGGTGAAATGATGCTCAAGGCACTCGGCAATCGAAGAATCGCCTTCAGCGATGATGGCGACGATCTCGCCGAGAAGTGCGTTGGCGACATCCAGCCCCTCGTTCTCAGGGGGAACTGTGACGGCTGTCAGTCCCGACTGAAAAAGGGCGTCGAGTTCCGCGCGAGGAAAGACCCGATTGATATCTCGCTCGCTGGCCTGCAGCGCGAAGTTCGCGGCAAGACGGCGTGCGGTCGCTATCGCCTCTTCCTCGCTTTCTATACGGTGCGCGGTGGGTCTTGTCCGGTCATGAAACCGCGATACGGTCCCCATCACTCCTCCCATCAGTTGCGCCTCTAGGATTGATGGATTGCAGGTGCAATGATAAGGCGCGTTTTTCTACGAATGCACGAGCGATTGAATTTTATTGTCGTTTGATTGCGCCAATGCGAATCACTGTGATGCTTCGATGCCTGCAATGAGAGGTTCAACATGCCTTCGACGGTCCGTGAGCGGCTGAAACTGGATCCTGGCGATATTCCGATCTATGCCATCGGCGACATTCACGGCAGACTCGACCTGCTGCAGAAGGCAGAGCAGGCGATCATCGACGATGCCGCCGCGATCCCGGGGCGCAAGTTGATCATCACGCTCGGCGACTACATTGATCGCGGGCCGTCATCGGCACAGGTGATCTCGCACCTGATGGGGCTTCCGCCCGAGAATTTCGACCGTATCTGCCTGACCGGGAACCATGAGACCACGATGCTCGACTATCTTGATGGTCTGGTTTCCTTCTCGGATTGGATGCGAATGGGGTCGGATGCGCTTCTGCGCTCCTACGGGCTCGACCCGGAGCAGCTACCGCTGGTTTTTTCGAGCGCCGCCAAGCTCGATAGCTTCGTCAAGCAGTCGATTCCGAAGCCGCACGTGGATTTTCTGCGTTCCCTGCCGATCTTCGTTGATACACCGAATGTGCTATTCGTGCACGCGGGCATCGATCCAATGCTGCCGATCGATGCGCAAAGCGACGACGACCTCGTTTTCATCCGTCATCGCTTTTTTGAAAGCCGTCAGCCGCTACCGAAGGTGATCGTTCACGGCCACACGCCGAATGAGGAGCCGGAGGTTCTGCCAATGAGGCTCAATCTCGATACCGGCGCCTTCCACAGCGGCAAACTCACCGTTGCCAGGCTATGGAAGGGGCGGGTGCATCTATTCCAGACCTGATCAAGCGCCGGCTTCCGCTGGCTCCCGCTTCTTCGACGTCTCTTCGGTGTAGTAGCTCACATATTTGTGGCGGTAGCGTTCGGTGCCGCCGAAGTTGGTGAACTTGCCGAGTTCGGTCATGTCGGTCTTGTTGAGGATCACACCTAGGATCTTGGACTTGATCTGCGGCTCGGCGTTTAGAAGGTCACGCACGACGCTCGTTGGTGTCGAGCCCCATTCGGTCACGAACAGGAAGCCGTCGACCTGCGGGGCGAATGCCTTGGCGTCGATGACCGGGCCGAGCGGCGCGAGGTCGACAACGATGTAGTCGAACATCTTGCGCGCATTTTCCATCAGATTGAACATGCCCTGCGAAGCCAGCAGTTCGCTCGTGTGCATGAGATGATCGTTTGGTAGAACCGGCAGGATTGCCAGCTTCGTCAGCGGATCGACCTTGACGGCGCTCGCCCACGGAACTTCACCAAGAACGGCCTCGACGAGACCCTGCTGCGGAGGGGTTCTCAGCATGCGCGTCAGGCCGGGGTTGCGAAGATCGGCGTCGATGAGCAGCGTACGCTTGCCGCTGGAGGCGAGAAGCGCCGCGAAATTGGCAGCCGTGGTCGACTTGCCTTCTCCTGGCATCGCTGAAACGACACCGATGACGCGGTCCGATTTGCCCTGGAACATGACGTCGCTCGCAAGCTTCGCATTGCGCAGGGTTTCGGCAAAGACCGACCGCGGCGCTTCCAGCACAACACGCATGATGCGTTCGAAAGTTGCGCCGGAATCGGCAGCCGCTTCCGCCGGGTCAACCGGAGGATTGGCGCGGGGCCGGAAGATCTTGCTCTCCCGGGGTGGCTTGCCGATTAGCGGCAAGTAGCCGAGGAATTTGAGTCCAAGGATCGTCCTGACATCGCCCTCGACGCGGAAGAAACGTTCGCGGAATTCCTGGAATGCCGTGAGCGCACCGCCGGCCATCAGGCCGAGGACGATGGCAAGGCCGAGCGTCATGGTTTTTTTCGGGCTCGACGGCGAAACCGGCACGCCTGCCTCAGAGATCACACGAGCCTTGGCAATGGGGAAGGACTGCTGCTGCGAGGCCTCTTCGTACTTGCCGAGGTAGGATTCGTAAAGTGTCTTCAAGGCCGTTGCCCGCTGCTCGAGATCGTTGAGCTGGACGAGCGACTTGTCGGCTTCCGAGTTCTTGCCCGTCAGGTGTTCGATGTTCTGGCGAAGCGAGGCTTCCCGTGAACGGGCGACCTCGAACTCGTTGCGGTAGCTGGAGGTGAGTTGCTGCAGTTCCTGATAGATCTGCCGGGTCAGGTCCTGCTTTTCGGCGCGCAGTGCGACGGCCTGCGGGTGGTTCTCGCCGAAGTTTGTGGTGACCTCCTGTTCGCGTTTGTTCACCGAGACATAGCGGGTGCGCAGGTCCTGGATCACCGTGTTGTCCGTCTGGCCGGACGAGATTGCCGCGTTATTGACGGCGCTGTCGGGGCCGAGGTCGACGATCGACTTGAACTGGTTGTAACGGGCCGAAGCACTGGCGCTGTCGGCTTGCGCGACGATCAGCTGCTTGTTGAGGTCGGCAAGCTGCTGTTCCGACATCAGTTCACCATTGGCGGACGTCAGGCCATTCTCGGCCTTGAACTTCGCGACATCGAGTGCAGCCTGCTGCGACCGTTCGCGAAGATCCGCGAGGCGCTGCTGCAGCCACACCGAGGCGCTTTCCGTCGCGTCGAAGTTGGCGTTCAGCTGGTCATTGAGGTAGGCAGTGGCGTAGGCCTTGGTGATCCGTTGCGCGAGCTGCTTGTCGGTCGAGCGGAAGGAAACTGCGAGAACGGAGCTGCGATTGACCCGCGATACCGCTACAGCCTCTTGCAGCAAGGCGGCTGCCTTCTGACGGCGACCGTTTCGCGCATCGTCTTCCGTTACCGGCGGACCGCCAGGCGCCAAGGCGCTGACGATCAGCTTCACGCCGGACTTGATTAGCTCGACCGGCGACTGTGAGGGGTCAAGAATTGTAGAATTGTCCTGCAGCTTCTCGGCATCAACCACGCGAAGCGCAAGTTGGTTCGATTTCAGGATTTCGACGGCGCTGGCAATCTGCATGTCGACCTGCTGCGAGCTGGCGGCCGGGGTCGGATCCTGCGCATATTTCGCGATGTCGTCGTCGAGGAGGATCTGTGTCATCGACGTATATTGCGGCGTCGCGAAGAGCAGAAAGACGACGGCAAGCGTCACGGTCGCCGCAACGCAGAGCGCGATCGATCCGGAGCGGCGGATGAGGATTGCGATCAGGCGATCGATGTCGATAAAGGAATCGGAATCGTCGGCCGCTTTGGGCAGAGTGCTGTGCAAGGTCAGGTTCCGTTGGTTCATGGCTCTATCCTTTGCGGGAGCGGGTCACGCCATCGATGGCTGTCAGGTCGGTCCGGGGACTTACCAAGTGGCGAAGCGGCGCGAGTGCGCGATGGATCCGAATGGCGATCGGCATCTTGAGATGCGCCACCGCCGACGGATTGCTCCAAGCCGTCTTGATCGCACCGGAGATCGACTGGTCTTTGATGTTCTGTACGAGGATGAGGAATGCGCGGCCTCGGCGGAGGCTTCGTTCGCGAAACTCCTGTGCGGCCGCCGCCTCCGCATCCAGCTTGTGATCTCGAAGGAAAGCCTTATCGCCTTCGATCATGGCATCGATGTGGTGAAGGGCGAGAACGCGAGAAATCGATCCCTCGCGGATCTGATAGTCGTAGCCGGGGATTGGCTCGATCACGCAGCGTCCACCAAGTGCTATAGCCGAGGCGAGGAACAGATAGTCCTCGCCGACTTTGAGGGCCTCGTTGAAGCGAAGTCCATGCTGTTCGATGAAGGCGCGCTGAAAGATTGGCTTGAGATAACCAAAGTTATGCGTTGTCTGAAACAGGGCATTCGATCGTATGAATAGGGGAAGCGTTAGCTCGGGCGTCTCTGCCAGCGATTGTGCGGTAAACATCGTCTCCGGCGGAGTGCCGTCGGCGCGAATGACACGGAGATTGTCGACTGCAATCTGAGCGTCAGCCTTCTCGGCGCGCTCGATCATACGCCGCAGCCGGTCCGGTTCGACGGTATCGTCGGAATCGAGAACGGCAAGCCAACGGCCTGTCGCGGCCGACAGGGCCGCGTTACGCGCTGCCGCAGGCCCGCCGTTGCGGGCGAGGGCCAGCAGCTTGACGTTCCTGTCTGTGTAGCGATCCGCAATGGTTCTTGTCTCGTCCGTCGAGCAGTCATCAGCGACGATCACCTCGACCGAGACGCCTCTTTGTGCAAGCGCGCTATCGATCGCCTTGGCGAGCGTTTCCGCCGCATTATAGGCGGCGACGATGAAGCTGACGTCGGGTTGGGTTTGCGTCATGCGGCCTCCGCCGTTCCATACTGACGAATTTCACGCACGCCCAGCAGACCGCTGACCACGCCGGTATGCATGAGGCCGCGAAGGGCGTAGCGATACCGAGGGATCGGGGAAAAGATGCAGGCAAGCGCCGCGGCATAGCAGAAGACTGCTTTGGCGCCGGCGAGGCCGACCTGCTTTAGCCGCTGCAAGCCGGTGTTCTTTTCCTGGAGTAGCCGCCCGTGTGTCTGGCCGAAGCGGAAGCGGCGTTTGGCGAGCCAAGATAGGCCAGCGCGGCTTTCGGTCACCGGTTCATAAACATAAGCCTCGGGCGCAAAGGCGATCCCGCCGCCATCGGCATGCATGTGGCTGAAAAATTCGGTGTCCTCGCCACCGGTGCGCCCAAGCGCCAGGTTGAAGCGGCGCCCGACAACATGGGGCGAGTCGAGGCGAAGGAGGACGTTACAAGTGTATCCGGTGCGGATTTCGCCGCCGACCCAGACGGGCAGGGTGGAATGGAAGTCGCCCTCGCGCATCCAGTTCGGCGCCGTGGACGAATAGACGCTGCGGACAGGACCAAGGACGGCATCCGCCTTGGTCTTGCTGGCGACAGCAAGCAATTCCACGAGCCATTCTTCGCAGGCGTCCTCATCATCGTCGATGAAGGCGAGGAAGTCACCGGTCGCGTTGTCCAGACATGCATTGCGGGCAATCGAGATGTTCGAGGCGGGGCAGTGCACATAGGTAATTTCATGCGGAATGGTCGGGCGAAGCGCATCGATCCGTTCCTTCGCACTCGGCACCTTGTCGTTGTCCGCCACAATAATCCGCAGCGTTGCGCCATCAGGCACGGCGAGGACCGCCAGCGAAAGCAGCGCTTCGTCAAGCGAGGCGCGGCGATACGTGCAAACGCCGATGTCGATCCGCATGGGTTTCACATCACTCATGAGGAGACCTTTCTGCCGCGGAAGCTCAGAAGCTCCATCCAGAAGCCTGCTGACCAGGCGAAGTGCATCACCATCGCTGAAACGGCGGCGAGCGGGCCGTACGGGTTCCGGTGGCCGATGGCCATCCAGAAGCCATAGCCCACGCATGCAACGGCCCAGAGGCTGAATGGGATGACGGCCGCCCAGTTCAGAACGGCAAGAAAAGCGCCGATAAAGACCGGTACGACGAGAAGCGGAAGCATCTGCCGAAGATTAGGCATGCTGCCATGCTTGAGAATGTTCTTTGCCCGACCTCGACCGTAGCCGAGGTACTGGCGAAACAGCGTCGAGATGGTCGAGCGCGGATAGTAGGTCATCCGGGTCTTGTCGGTCATCCAGATGCCGAAGCCTGCCTGCTTCAGGCGGTAGTCAAGTTCCGCGTCCTCGTTATGGCTGAAGGTCTCGTCATAGCCGCCGACGGCATCGAAGGCTGCGATGCGCATCAGTGCGTGATGGCCGTGATTGGTCCAATGACCCTTGGCGCCCTCGCGATGCTTGGAGCCGCCGTTCCCGAGCTTGGAGTTCTGAGCAAAGGCCGTTGCCTTCTGGAAGACGCCGAAGCCGACGGTTTCCATCGCGACCACGACGGAGTCCGCCTGAGTCAGCACGGCTTCCTGCACAAGGCGACGGCAGTAATCGGCTGGGTAGTCGCCATGCGCGTCGATGCGGATCAGGTAATCGTAGTCTCGGCCAAAGGTCTGCACAGCGAGATTGATTGCTGCGCTCTGGATCCGACGAGGATTGTGCAGCAACACGATCCGCGGATCGGCGGCGCTGATGTGGGCGACGATGTCGCGTGTCGCGTCCTTGCTGCCGCCGTCGGCGACGACGATCCGGGCATTCATGTGATCGAGTTCGAGGCTCAATTTGGCGACCAGAGCCTCGATGTGTTTTTCTTCATTCAGGCAGGGAATGATGATGAGACTGGAGACGCTGGCACCGACATCAGGCTTCATGGTTGTCCACCCTTCTGGAGATACGCTTGTGGGAGTAATTGCGCCGGCGCCGCCCCTCTCTGCGGTGGCCGGAACAAGGCGGGAAAGGCTCGCGACGAGAGCAGCACAATCGCTGCGGTCGGCAAGCCAGGTCTTGCGATCCTTGGCGGCGACGGCCTCGCTCAATGCGCGGTAACGATCGCCGGTCAGGCTTTCGAACAGATGTTCGAGCTGCGAAACGGTCGCTTCCGAAAGTGCAAGGCCGATGTTGCGGCTCTCAAGGAAACGTGCCGTCTCGGTGCCCCCAAGGGCGATCGGGACAGCGCCGTACAGGCAGCCCTCATAGAGCCGGTTCGGCAGAAGCCAGCTCGAATTGAGGCCTTCCTCGAAAAAGTCGATCGCCCATGAGAAGTGGACGTCATCATAGATCGTCCGCAAATCTTCGGGGTTGCGGTAGGCGCCTTCGAAACGGAGATAGGGCTCGTCACGCACGAACGCGTCGAAATCGTCGAACTCGGAGTAGGCGGGGCGACCGCGCAGAACGATTTCGACCCTGCCTTCCATGCGGCGCGAGAAATCGGCGAGCAGGCCGAGCGATTTGCGGCACCGAAGCGCACCGAACCAGCCAATCTTCCACGACTCCCCCGGTTGCTTCAGGGGGCGGCCGAATGCCGGCCCGACGGCTGCTTCCTCGAGCGAGATAACCTTGTTTTCAATCAGAAGCGTCTCGGCTTTGACGCCGGATCGAGGATTGAAATAGTTCTCTATGAAGGCGGGGGAACTCGTCAGGATCAGCTTTGCATGTTTGCCGAAATGCGCCTCGGCACGGCGGATCGCCTTGCCGATCATGTCGTCGCGCAGCAGAAGGCGATGGATATCCAGGCATTCGTAGACAACGGGAACGCTGCCGCCGAAAAGCGTGTTGGCTTTGTGCGCGACGGCCAGCGCTTCCAGATTGCGTCCGATGATGAGATCGGGCTTCTCCACGTTCCTCAACAGCGCCTTGAGGCCCGCTATCGCCTTTGCGACAGCACTCATGCGCTGCGCAAACTTCGCATCGGCCGTGCGCCCGAGTTCGATCGGCGTGACGCCATGCATTTCGGCAAGCCGGTTCTCTCCACGGCGGAAACCGGCGAGCACGACTTCGGCACCTCCCTCGCGCAGCATCAGCACCCGCCGCCGTACGGCGGGGTCTGACAGATCATGCACGAGGTAGAGCACTTTGAGCATCGACGTTCCTTTTTGTGTGTCGGCCTCTGCGGGGCTGAGTGCCTGCGGGACGCTGGTCAGTTGAGCGTGCATGCGATCGATTCAGGGAACTGGCACTTGTCGCCGAGCGCGGTGAAAGCCACGCGATCGACGCTGAGAACGGCCGGCTTCGTGTAGTCGAAACGACCCATCCAGTTCGAAAGCGTGTCCGAACCCCATAGGCTGAAGAAGATCTTCTGCGGGGTGGACGGTATCTTCGAGGGATCAGTAACGTCCTGAACAAGCTTGCCGTTCAGGTAGTAGCGCAGGCGATCCTTTTCCCAGATGAAGGCATAGTCATTGAAGCCCTCATCGGCTTTACTGCCAACCGGAACGAGCTTCTCGTTGCCGCCCTTGGCCTGCACATACTGGTTCACCTGCACCTCGCCGGTGTTCTTGCCCAGCACTTCGAAGTCGATCTCATCGTGCTTCTGCTTGTCGGCGGGGCCGATGTAGGTGAAGAACGCGGAATTGAGACCAGAGCCAGTGCCGGCCTTGATACGAGCTTCATAGGTGCCATAGCCGTAACGCTTGGTCGTCTGGATCTCGCCACACAGATAGTTCCGGTCCTTGGACTTTCCGTCCGCGAACGAGAGCTGCAGGGCGCCGTTCTCGACCTTAGCGTTGTTCTTCGACCAGGTGCAGTTCTGGTGGGCGCCGTTGTTCCAGCCGTCCGAAACGTACCAGAAGCCACGATTGATCTTGTCGAAGTCATCGACAAAGGACGTTCCGGATGCCTGTTGTGCCAAAGCCGGCAGCGCTGAAACGCAGGCTGCCGTGATGGTCAGAAGGCTGAGGCAAAGTTTTCGCGCATGGGCGATTTGGGTCGTCATGTGTCACCTTTGCTGTGTAACGAGTTTGCGAGAGACGTCCTGGGGCGACGCCGGGGTTGCGGACCGTTTGGTCCGGCCGCCTGTCAGAATTGCGTAGAGACGCGGAAAGTTCCGTCGGCACAGCCCGTTCGACAGTGCGAGAAGCGGAAACAGCAGGGCGAAAGACAGGACGAAAAAGAGCGGATAGAAGCTCATGTTCGTCTTGCCCCAGAGGATCCAGAGAAAAATGAGCAGCGGATAATGAGCACAAAAGATCCAGAAGCTAAGGCTTCCCGTCTTCGCAAGCCGTTGACCTAGCTGCGTCTTGATCAGCGGTGCCGACAATAGCCAGAAGCCGAGCGCGCCGACGATTGCTAGCGCATTGCGGAAGAATTGCACCCAATCGGGCAGGGAAGGGCCTGTGACGAAGATTGCCGTTGCCAGAAGTGCCGAGGCCGCGAGCAACAGGAAGATGCCAACCAGCGCAAAGCGGTCGAGAGCCTTCAGGTCGACCTGCTGCAGGGCAATGAAGATGCCGAGACTGAAGCTAAAGAGGATCGAGCGCTTGAGCACGATATAGATCGACAGCTCCGGAACCAGTGCGATCACCAGCAAGGCGGTCAACGTCAGAATCGGCGCGCGGCTGATCAGCCACGCCAGAATCGGCGAAAGCAGGATGCAGACGAAGAGATCACGGAGGAAATAGAGGGGTACGTTCGCCGGAAAATTCTCCACCGCCAGCACTTGCGTCATGAGATCGCGGCCGGACACGTCTAGCGGGTCAGGCAAATAGCCGTCGCCAACCCCAACGCTGGTGGCGAGAATGATCGCTGCAATGAACGCGCAGTTCCAAAGCAGGAACGGCAGAAACACCGTCTGCACCTTCGTGCGCACGGCTTTCTTGTAGCTGAAGTTTTCCTGCCCGCTACGAAACAGCAGATAGCCGGAGATCGCGCTCAGGCAGGGAACGCCGACGCGAAAAAGCGCCTCCGTCAGGAAAACCCGGATCCAGTCAAATGCGCCGTAGGTCCCGTCATAGGGACTGCTGGCGGCGTCGAACGGTATATGGACGAACACAATGCCCGAAATGAGCACGATGCGCATCAGATTGATCCGTGACGATACATTCGCATCAACATTCACGTTATCAGTCACCCCTTTTGGGCCGCACCTCCCCTTGCGACCGTTTTCAATCAGAGCAGACTCGAGCCCGCACGCCGAAGTTAGGGCGGATTCACGGAAGAAAATATGGCACTGCAGCAAAAAGTGATCGGCGGTCCCACTTCGTAACAATCGTCCTGTGCTGGCTCAGTATGGGAAAAAGCCGACGTGTCGGGCTGCCGAATCGTCCTGAACGTCAACAGGAGCAGTGCATTTTATAACTTGATGATATTCATGAATTTCTGGGTCCTTTCCCCGCCAAAGGGCCCGAAAGTTTTTGTTGGCTGGTGAACGATTGTTACAACGCGAGGCTGACGAACCGTTCTGATCGTGGCCGAATTGCGGCCCGGGACCGAGCAGTCGTTTCGTTTCGATACGGCGTGGCAAGATCCGATCTACTCATCCGCTTTGACAAACTTCGGCCGAATTGAGCGTCATCATTTTGCAGTGCAGCAGACTTGCTATGCCTTCATTCACCCCTAGATGCGCTGGGGCGGAAAACATCACTTCCCGTATCTCAAGGAGAGAGTATGGCGACCTTCACGATCATCATCCCCTTCTACCAGCGTCAGGACGGCATTCTCAGCCGCGCTCTGGCGTCGGTTTTCTCGCAAAGCTTCAAGGATGTTGATGTCATCGTCGTCGACGACCATTCACCATGCTCTCCGGATGCGGACCTCGCGCTCCTGTCGGATGAGGATAGGGCGCGCGTCACTGTGATCGCTCAGCCGAATGCTGGGCCGGGCGGCGCCAGGAACACTGGCCTCGATCATGTGCCGGAGGCAACGCGATACGTCGCCTTTCTCGATTCCGACGATGTCTGGACACCCGATCATCTGGCCAATGCGGCCACGGCGATGGAGGCTTTCGGTGGCGACTGCTATTGGGCGTCCATCGAAGGGGGCGAGGAGTTCGACTACCATTTCGGCATCGTCGCTCTCGAGAGAGAGGAGGGGGCGCGGCGTCTGTTGGACAAGCCGCTGATCCTCGATGTGCCGGATCTCGCCGGTGTCATGCTGAAAAATTGGGCCTTCCTGCACATGTCCTGCATGGTCATTGGCCGCCCGCTGTTCGAGAAGGTTCGTTTCGACGCTGCCCTGCGATTGGCGGCCGAGGATGTGCTGTTCTTCTGCGATTGCATCATCGCGGCGAAACGGGCGCTGCTCTGCGGAGAGCCGGGGGCGTTGCGTGGGGAAGGCATCAACATCTTCCACGGCGTCGACAACGCTTCGCCGGAGTTTCTCAAGCAGCAGTTCATCACCTGGATGGCGCTTGACCAGCTGGAAAGCCGGTTCTCCAGCAGGCCCCAGGAGGTCGAGACGATCAAGGCGCACAAGAACACCGCGCGAAAGCAGGCGATCTGGAGCCAGATCGGCCTACTACGTCGCCGCAAGACGCCGGATTTCAGATTGCTCGCGCGCTGGACAGCGCGCGACCCCCGTTTGCTTCAGAGCGCGCTGCAGCTGGCAGCCGCGAAGTTTTCGAGATAGTCGAACCCCGGCTACTTGGCCGGGGCGCTCAGAAGATATCTCAAGCCATTGCCTTGCGCGGTGACGGAAACGCCACCCGGATTTCGCAGGCGCTCCGTCTTGTCCATTAGGATGCCTGTTGCAACGGGCGGGAAGGCTGCCGGGTGCGTTGCGATGTAGGCGATTGCTGCCAGCGGGCCCGATTGCGATTTGATGTCGAGGAACCGTCGCAACTCATATTTGCCGCGCACATGCCGCTCGTGCCGACGCACGGCCTCGGCGGCTTCCGGCGGCAATCTTGACGATGTCAGGAGCGCACGATCGGCCTCGTAAAGGCGGCGAAGATCTTCGGTGCGGTGGCGACCGCTCAGCGAATTTCCGCGTACGACAGCCCCGTAGCCGCAGCTGTGGATGACCTTATAGCGCGCTCCGAGCGCCAGCGCCCTGATGTAGAGATCGTAATCCTCCCCAAGCCGCATCTCCTCGCGATAGCGCAGGCCATGCTTGTCCAGGAAGGCCCGCCGCATGATCGGCTTGAGGAAGCCGATTTCACCGCGGCGAACGCCACGCTTGGAAATGTTGCCATCGACAAAGGTGGGTAGATCCAGGAACAGCGGGCTCTCGGCAAATTGCTGGAGGCGCTGTGGTGCCTGGCTTGCCGTATCTGCATCGACGAAGGCGATGTTGTCTGCAACGAACTCCCAGTCGTCTTCGGCAAGCATCCGGCGAAAGCGTCCCTCGAAGAAGAAATCGTCCGCGTCGAGGATTGCGATCAGGGGTGCCGAAGAGATGTCGATGGCGTGGTTGCGGGCGGCGGACGGGCCTTTGTTCTGATCGAATCGGACGACATTCAGCCTTCCGCTGGCGTCGTCCGCACGTCTTGCGGTCTCTGCCGTGCCGTCGCTGGAGCCGTCGTCGACGACGACCACTTCGGCCACTTCTGGCTCCAGAAGCGCCGATCTAACGGCGGCTTCGATGGTATCCGCCGCGTTCTTGGCTGCGATGATGACGCAAATGCTTGCCGTTTTTGCCACGCGTAGCCTCCGTTGTTTTTCGCTCCAACAACTAAGACGTCAAAATGTGGCGGACAACGGGTGGCCGTTCAAATGATGTTACGGGCGCAGACACTCACCATGCCGGAGAGGCACGACCGTGGTTCGAATCGCGATGCTTAGCGGTTGAACGGTTCAGAGCCCTTGAAGGGCGTCACGGGCAGCTTTTCCGTTTCTTCGCGCTTCACTGCGGGACGAATCGTACGGCTCTTCGATTCTTTCCAGACAAGGTAAAGCACGCCACCGAAGTAGCCGGCCTGGAGCAGGACGGCGCAAATCGCGGTCTTGATCGCGGTGCCGGCGAGGGAACCGCTCAGCCAATACGTTGCCACAGCAAATACGGCCAGCGCGCCGAGCATGCTGAAGATAACGCGAGGTGCATACATCTGTTGCCTCCTCCATCGGAGCTTCGTTCAACAAACAATCGTTGAAGACGAAACCGCCATCAGGATCCTTCCTAGGATAATGTTTTACAGGACTTCCTGTTTCAACTGAAGCTCTGGAGACGTTTTTTGCGTCTGCGAGATGGGTAGTACAGCGACGATCTTAAAGGTTTCTTCCGGCTATTGGTAAAAATGCCACGTGCTGCCGCTGCTTGGCTGCTTTTGGCAAAGATGATTAAAAATTATTAGGCGCATCTCTGGTTGTGCGCAATTTGGCAATACAAGTTACTATTAGTGCCACAATGTCGACCGTACCGAGCGGGTCAGGATGGTTTTTTGTTCAACTTTTATTACAAAGTTTTAATTTCAAACGTTTAGCTGGTGCAGTGCAAAATGTATGGTGCGATGCAATAAGCAAGCTCTGCGGCAAATAGAAACCGGGGCTTTCCCAGAAGCCGCGAATGCAAACCATCAATTGCCAGTACCGGGCCCGAACGACCTAGACTTCAGTATCTTTGGCCCACACAGCAATGCCCGAGACTTTTATTGATACACGCGGAGATTATTTCGGCATCGCCAAAGAATTGTATAGCTGTTTCAGCAGAACCTTAAAAACAAAAAAGTTGAACGGCGGCCGCAAAAACCCATCGTAAAGCCCCAGTCTTAAAATTGTGGCTTAAAAAAACAAAATCACCTCATACACTTCGAATTCGTCAGGGCTAGCTAAGCGCCTGAGCCTACCCGACCAAACGGCAAACATAAGTGGAGTTACCTCTATGAAGTCTGCGACGAGATCGGACAGTTCGCCATTTTATGGCGCAGTTCATCAGAGCGTGTTTCCGCCGACTGGCGGGATCGCGAAACGGGCATTCGATGTGTCCGCCGCCTGCCTCGGGCTCATCTTTCTGAGCCCGCTTTTTTTGATGGTGATGTTGCTAGTGAAGCTCTCCGACAGGGGGCCGATCTTTTACGGGCATCGCCGCATCGGCCACAATGGCCAGGAGTTCGGTTGCCTGAAGTTTCGGACAATGGTCACCAATGGTGACAAGGTTCTGCAGGAGCACCTGCGCAACAATCCGAAGGCGATGGAAGAGTGGCGTGCAACACGCAAGCTGCAAGACGACCCCCGGGTCACTGCGGTCGGTGCTGTTCTACGCAAATTGAGCCTTGATGAGCTGCCCCAGCTCTTCAATATCATCCGCGGCGAAATGAGCGTCGTCGGTCCGCGTCCAGTCGTTCGAGACGAACTCGAAATGTACGAAAACGCGGCCGTCTATTATCTGCAATCCCGCCCTGGCCTGACGGGCCTCTGGCAGATCAGCGGACGCAATGACGTTTCTTACGCAACCCGCGTCGCTTTCGACACGCACTATGTCGAAAACTGGTCGTTGGTTCGGGATGTCGTGATCATCGCACGCACAATCCCGGCAGTATGCGCTCAACGCGGCAGCTACTAAGCCGCATCTCAAAATCCAAACAGTACTGCGCGGCAACGCCTTGCGGCTTGTCGTGCCGAAATACGGGGAAGGTTCATGGAAAAACGCTTTCTTGACGGCAAGGCCGGAAGACGTCGCACGCTAAGATCCGGTGTGGTTATCGCAGCCGGACTTGGTGCTTTTCTGGCTTCGTCATCGCTTGCGGCTGCCGACGACTACCGTCTCGGTATTATGGACAAGCTGAAGATCCGGGTGGCCGAATGGCAGACCGCGGATGGCAGCATCCGCGACTGGTCGGTCGTCAGTGGGGACTACACCGTCGGGCCCTCAGGAAGCATTTCCCTGCCTTTCGTCGGTGATTTGCCTGCATCCGGCAAAACGACGGATGCGATCGCCCAGGAGATCGGCTCGGCTCTGCAGAAGCAATTTGCCTTGAAGGACCGACCGTCTGCCTCGGTGGAACTTTCGGAATTCCGGCCGGTCTATCTGTCCGGTGACGTTGAAAAGCCCGGCGAATATCCGTTTGCGCCCAATCTCACGATCGTTAAGGCCGTGAGTCTTGCAGGCGGTCTGCGCCGCGCGGACGCCGGTCAACGGTTCGCCCGCGACTTCATCAACGCCAAGGGTGACGCGGTCGTCTACATGGCCGACCGGGCGCGCCTGTTGGTGAAGGAGGCGCGGTTGCGCGCTGAGATCGCGAATCAGGATACGATCGAAATGCCGAAGGAGCTTCAGGACAAACCGGAGGCGAAGCCTCTGCTTGACAGCGAAACGGCTCTCATGAACACCCGCAAGAAACGCTTGACGCTGCAGCTTCAGGCGCTCGCAGATCTCAAGCAACTGCTTCAAAGCGAGGTCGAGACGCTTGCCAAGAAGACCGACACTCAGACCCGTCAGCTGCAATTGGCGACTGAGGATCGCGACAAGGTCGAGGATCTCGCCGAGAGAGGGCTGGCGCTCAGCAACCGCAAGATGGCCGCTGAGCAGCGGGCCGCGGATACCGAGGCGACGCTCCTCGATATCGATACGAATTCGCTGAAGGCCAAGCAGGACATCAGCAAGGCCAATCAGGACGAGATCACGCTTCGGAACGACTGGGATGCGCAGCTTGCCCAGGAACTTCAGAATGCCGAGGCTCAACTCGATGAACTCAATCTCAAGCTCGAAACCAGCAACTCGCTGATGGCGGAGGCGTTGACGCAGTCGACTGATGCTGCCCGCTTTGACACGAGCACCGGGGCCGCGAGCATCGCCTATTCGATCGTCCGCGAAGTTGACGGCAAGGCGAAGGAGATTCCGGTTCAAGAAAATACCGCACTCCAGCCCGGCGACTTGATCAAGGTCACTGCCGGATTGGCGATGAGATAACGAGGCCGCAATGCGGATCGCAAAATCTGTGCTCATTCAGCCAGGCGGGAATGCGGCCTATGCCATCCCCGCCGTGGCGCTGTCACTTTTTTGTTTCGCCTACTCGATCAAGTTCGGGCAGGTGGCGATCCTGCTTTACTATGCGCTGTGGCTGCCGCTGATCGCCGTGGACTACAAGAAGGTCCTCGGTAGCCATGGTCGCTATTTCTGGATCTATGCCTTCGCGGCGCTCGCCTTCCTGTCTGTCTTCTGGTCGGCCGTTCCCAGCATTTCCCTGCGAGCCAGCATCCAGTACCTGACGCAGGTCATCTGCGCCCTGATTGCGGTACGCGTGCTCGACGTCAGAACCCTGACGGTGGGCATGATCGCGGGCGTCGGGATCGTTCTCGTGTACTCGCTGCTGTTCGGCTACTACGAGTATGATCCGCTGGACGGCACCTTCAGTTTCGTGGGTGCCTTCGCCTCGAAGAACCAGCTTGGCTTCTATGCGTCGCTTGGGCTGATCGTCTCCTTCGCGGCTGTCTTCATCTTCGGTGAGCGGCGCCTCTGGATGGCGGCCTCCGGCGTGGTCGGGCTTTTGTCTGCTTACTGCCTCATCGCCTGCCAATCCGCGACATCCGTGCTGACCACCGCCGTCGTGATTGCTTTGATGATGGGGCTGCGTGTCGTCCTCGCACTGACGCCCGATCACCGCAAACTGCTGGTCGTCGGCGGTGGCGTCGCGGTCATCGTTCTCGCCGTTGCGGGTGTTTATCTAGGGGCGGTCGATGCCGTTCTCGGGATCTTCGGAAAGGACTCCACGCTGACCGGACGCACCTATCTCTGGCAGCAGGGGATCGAGGCGGCAAAGCAGAACCCGGCCTTCGGCATCGGCTACCAAGCCTACTGGGTCCAGGGCTTCTCCGAGCCGGAGCGTCTGTGGGAGGAATTTTTTATCGGGTCGCGGAGCGGCTTCCACTTCCACAATACCTATATCGAAACGGCAGTCGAACTGGGGCTCGCCGGCGTCATCACCCTGGCGGCAATGCTGCTGCGGATTTTGTGGGGGCACTTGCGGCGCGTCATCGAGGATTTCAGGAATGTCGAATCCTATCTGCTTTTCTCGATCGCGGTCCTGCTGACGATCCGCTCCTTCGTCGAGATTGATATCCTCACTCCGTACAACGTTGGGACGTTTCTTTTCTACTTTGCGGCCGGAAAGCTGGCGACCGCACGCCGCCAGCCGGCGGTGAGTTCATGGCGAACTGAGAAGTCGCTAGAGCCCATCACTCAATAACGTCATGCACTTTTGACCGGTCTTGATCGGTCTTCCGAGGAAACCGGATGAAGACACTTTACGGCATCCAATATCTGCGCGCCTTCGCGGCACTCGCCGTTGTGGTCTTCCACGCGGCGGAAAGGACCGGCGAGCATTTCGCCATTGGTGCCGCCGGCGTCGACGTTTTCTTCGTCATCAGCGGTTTCATCATGTGGGTCATCAGCGACCGCCGACCGATGACGCCGCAGGGGTTCCTGGTCGATCGCATTCGGCGCATCGCGCCGTCCTACTGGCTGGTGACGAGCGTAATGATTGCCGGTGCCATGGTCGGCCTGTTTCCGAACCTGAAGCTGACCGGCGCCCATATTCTGTCCTCACTCTTCTTTATTCCAGCTCAATCGCCGAGCACCGGTGATATCTGGCCGGTCCTCGTCCAGGGTTGGACGCTCGATTTCGAGATGTTCTTCTATGTGTTGTTTGCCGGGGCGCTTTTCCTGCCGCGTCGCTGGCGGCTGGCGTATCTGACGGCGATCTTCGGTGGCTTTTTCCTGATCGGCCTTCTCTTCGAGCCCGCCTCGCCAGTGCTAAAGACCTATACGCGGCCGATCATTCTCGAATTTCTCGGAGGCGTCTTTCTCGCCGAATTGTGGATCCGGCGGTGGATCGCAGGCACCAGCCTGGGGCTTGCTTGCGTCGGCGCATCGTTGTCCGGCTTTGCCGCGATCTTCCTGATCGGCGCCGACTTCGACGAAACGATTTGCGGGCCGCTCGCCATGGCGCTTGTCTATGGAATGGTATCGCTAGAAGCGGACGGCAGCATCGGCCGTATGCCGCTTCTCACCTATCTCGGCGATGCATCCTATTCGATCTACCTTTGGCACACGCTGGCGATCTCCGTGATCGTCAAGGCTGCCGGCGTGGTCGGGCTGTCGACAACACCGACGATCGCGATCGCCGTTGTCGGCGGGACGATCCTCGGAGCGGCGGCCTACGAGCTCGTCGAGAAGCCGCTTCGTAAGATCCTTTCCTCAGATCTGCTCAAACAGAGCGCCGTCGAGCGGCGCCCTTCATGACGAGGTCTCGGCGGCAGCCTCCTCGGAGGGCGGCGCGGTCTCGGCCTGCACCACATGTTTTCGCCGGCGCGCGCGCAGCACGACGTAGAAAACGGGCGTCAGGAACAGACCGAAGATCGTTACGCCAAGCATCCCTGAGAAAACGGCCGTCCCGAGCGATTGACGCATTTCGGCGCCGGGGCCGGTCGCGATCATTAGGGGCACGACGCCGAAGATGAACGCGAAAGCGGTCATCAGGATCGGCCGCAAACGCAGGTGACTGGCCTCGATTGCGGCCTCGACCGCCGATTTGCCCTCGTCCTGCGCCTGTCTCGCGAATTCCACGATCAAGATCGCATTCTTGGCCGCCAGCCCGATCAGCACGATCAGCCCGATCTGCGTCAGGATGTTGTTGTCCATTCCGCGCAGATGGACGCCGATCAAGGCGGCAAGGATCGCCAGGGGAACGATCAGGATGATGGCGAGCGGCAGGACCCAGCTTTCATACTGTGCCGACAGTGCCAGGAACACGAAGACGACCGAGAGGGCGAAGATGTAGATCGCCGTGTTGCCGGTATTCCGTTCCTGAAAGGCGATTTCGGTCCACTCGAAGGTTGTACCTGCCGGCATTATCTGCTTCGCAAGGCCTTCCATCTTGTCCAATGCGGTGCCCGTCGAAACGCCGGGAGCGGCATTGCCTTGCACGGGTACGGACACGTACATATTGTAATGCTGGACGAGTGAAGGGCCGCTGGTATCGCGGATATCGACCAGCGTGCCAAGCGGGACAAGTGCTCCGGTTGCCGATCTTACTTTGAGCGCGAGGATGTCGTCGCGCTCGACGCGATATTGCTGGTCGGCCTGGGCCCGCACCTGGTAGACGCGCCCGAAGGCATTGAAATCGTTGACGTAGGATGTGCCAAGATTGATCGACAGCGTGTCGAATATGTTGGAGATCGGTACGTTCAGGGTGCGCGCCTTGTCGCGATCGATCTCGAGGAAGTATTGCGGGCTGTTGGCGGAGAACGTCGTAAAGACGCCGGTCAGACCCTCTGTCTGGTTCGCCATGCCCATGAGCTGATAGGCAACACCGAGAACGCGGCGCATGTCCGAACTCTCTCGATCCATGAGCTGCATCTTGAAGCCGCCCGCGTTGCCGATACCGGAGATCGGCGGCGGCGGGATGGCTATAATGAAGGCTTCCTGGATCGCCTGGAGGCTGCCATAGAGCTGCCCGATGATCTTCGTGGCGGTCTGGCCGTGCTCCAGGCGGTTTTCGAAGGTGTCGAAGGCGGCGAAGACAACGCCGGCGTTGGAAGCGTTGGTGAAGGTCGCGCCACTGAAGCCCGAGAAGGCCACCGCATTCTTCACGCCCGGCGTGTTGCGGATGATCTCCGATGCGCGTTCGATAACCGCGTCGGTGCGGGAAAGCGCTGCACCATCCGGCAGCTGCACGACGACGATGGCGTAGCCCTGATCCATGACCGGGACGAAACCACTTGGGACGATCCTACCCATATAATATGTCGCGCCAAGCAGACCGGCGAAGATGAGCAGCGCGACGCAGAGCGCGGCGACCGTCTGCACGGTATGTCGCACAATCCAGGAGTAGCCCGCACTCAGCCCGTCGAAGCCCTTGTTAAACCCGCTCGCGATAGCACTTCCAAAACGCGCGATAGGGTTGCGATGCTTCTCGTGCTCCTCGTGGGGCTTCAGCACCAGTGCGGCAAGGGCTGGCGACAGGGTCAGGGAGTTCAGCGCTGAGATCGCTGTCGCGACCGAGATCGTCACCGCGAACTGACGATAGAATTGACCTGATATGCCCGGGATGAAGGCCGTTGGAGCAAACACGGCGATCAGCACGAGCGAGATTGCGACGACCGCCGTGCCGACCTCGTTCATCGTCACATGCGCGGCCTCTCGCGGCGTCATTCCCTTTGCCAGATTGCGCTCGACGTTTTCGACCACAACGATCGCGTCGTCGACGACGATGCCGATTGCCAGCACGAGACCGAACAGCGTCAGCATGTTGAGCGAGAAGCCGAAGGCAAGCAGGAAGGCGAAAGTACCGATCAGCGAGACCGGGATAGCGACAATGGGGATAATCGCCGTTCGCCAGGACTGCAGGAAGACAAGAACGACGATAGCGACGAGGATGGCCGCTTCAGCGATGGTCTTGTAAACCTCGTTGATGGATTCCGCGATGAATTCGGTCGGGTTGTAGACGATATCGTAGCTGAGACCCTGCGGGAAATCCTGAGAGACGGTTTCCATCGTCTTCTTGATTTCCGCTGCTGCCGCCAGAGCGTTTGTGCCGGGACGCGCGAAAATGCCGAGCGCGACGGCCGGTTTGCCGTTCAGATAGCTGTTTGTGACGTAGTCCTTGGCGCCGAGTTCGATGCGGGCGATATCCTGCAGTTGGACGAGACGCCCTTCCGCGGTCGCTTTGACGATGACGTAGCGGAATTGTCTTGCATCCGAGAAACGCCCTTGGGTCGTCACCGTATACTGGAAGGCGTTGGTGCCGGCCGCCGGTGGTCCGCCGATGGAGCCGCCGGAGACCTGCACGTTCTGCTCGCGCAGCGCATCGACGACGTCGCTGGAGGTCATGCCATAGGCCGACAGTTTTTGCGGATCGAGCCAGATACGCAGCGAATATTCGCGCTCACCGAACAGAATGACGTCGCCAACGCCATCGAGCCGAACAAGCGTGTCGCGGATGCGCGTGCGTGCGTAGTTGGAGACGTAGAGCTGATCATACCGAGAGTTCGGTGACAGCAGATGCACGACCATCATCAGGTCGGGCGAACTCTTCGCCGTCGTGATGCCGATGCGCCGAACTTCCTCGGGAAGGCGTGGTTCGGCGATGGCAACGCGGTTCTGGACAAGCACTTGTGCCTTGTCGAGGTCCGTACCGAGCTTGAAGGTGACGGTCAGTGCCATCGAACCATCGGCAGTAGAATAGGAAGACATGTAAAGCATGTCTTCGACGCCGTTGACCTCCTGCTCGATCGGGGTCGCCACAGTGTTGGCGATCGTCTCGGCGTCAGCGCCGGGATAGGAGGTACGGATAACTATGGTCGGCGGCGCAATCTCCGGGTATTGCGCTACGGGCAGCTGGAAATAAGCGATGCCGCCGACGATCAACAGCACAATGGAGAGCACCGACGCGAAGATCGGCCGGTCGACGAAGAAGTGTGCAAATCTCATCGGCTGAGCTCCAGGCCGGCGGCTTCAGGCGCAATCTCCTCGCGGCTTTGCGGGAGCTCGACCACCTGCGGCGTGACCTTCGAGCCGGGGCGGGCGCGAAGAAGGCCGTTGATGACGATCGTCTCGCTGCCGTCCATGCCTTCGCGGATGACACGATAGCCGTACAGGCGTGGACCCGGACGGACCGGTTTTGCCGTGACCGTTCCATCATCTCCGACGACATAAACGACGCGCTGGTTCTGGTCCGAGCCGATAGCCTCGTCGGGGACGAGGATCGCCTTGTAGACATTCGACGCTTCAACGGAAACGCGACCGAAAAGCCCTGGCTGCAACACGTAATTCGGATTGTCGAAGCGAGCCCGTATGCGCTTGGTGCCGGTCTCGCTGTCGATGCGGTTTTCAGCGAAGTCGAGCTTTCCCTTGAACGGCTTTTCGTTCGAATCCGTGATCTTGACCTCGACCTCGACGCCGCCACCGCCCTGCTGCAGATCGACCCCGCGGTCGCGGGCCGTCTGTGCGAAGTTGAGAAGGCGGCGTTCATCGACGTCGAAGTAGAAGTCGATCGGATCGACCGAAACGATGGTCGTCAGAATCGATTGGTCAGCCTGAACAAGGTTACCAACGGAGATCAGCCGGCGGTCGATGCGGCCGCTGATCGGAGCTGTGATCTTCGTATATTCGAGGTCGAGTGCCGCGCGATCGGCTGTCGCTTGCGCGCCGCGGACGTTCGCCTGCGCCGAGACCCATTCGCGCCGGCGGTCATCAAGGATCGAAATCGACTGGCTGCCGCTCGTCGCAAGGCTCTCGGCCCGCTTGAACTGTGCTTCCGCGTAGACGAGCGTGGATTTGGCGACTTCCAGCGCCGCGTTCGCTTCGTTCAGCGCGGTGATGAACGGCCTTTGGTCGATCACGAAGAGCAGGTCACCCTGCTTGACGAGCGCGCCGTCGGTGAAGTGCACTTCCTGCAGGTAACCGCCGATACGCGAGCGCACGGATACCTGATCGACCGGTTCGAAGCGGCCAATGAATTCGTCATTGTCGACGACATCGCGCACGACAGGTTTGGCGACAGAAACGGGAGGGGGAGAGCCTGGCTGCTGTGCCATCGCCGCGGTGAACGGCAGGAGAGCCAGGGTGCCAATAGTCAGCAGACGTCGAAAGGAGGAAGGCATGGCGGTTTCCTTATCCGGACGGCCGCAAGCGCTGCCGTCGCTTATGCTGATGTGATGCGATTCATGTCTTTGATGTCTCTGAACAAGGGCTCTGGCCCTTATTCACCTATGCTATTGCAAATCATGATCACGGCGGTCGGCCGCGCACTCGTCATCAAGAAAAGGTGATCGACCAAAGACCACGGCATTTCCGATAACCCTCTGGATTTCTACTTTAAACGGCTGCTGGTCGAAATTGCAAATGCCAACCGGTTGCAATTTCGAAAGGCCTTCGAAATCTCCGCGCGTATCCTTATGCGGCATTTTGGCCGCAGAATGCGGAATCTGGAACGGCGCCTATTGTGCCCTGAACACGCTTAATATATCTGAGCGTATAATAAGTGCGCTATTGATTATCGACACTGGTTCCCATGAACGGAAATCCTACTCTCGGCTTCTTGTTGCACGACGTCGCACGGCTGCTTCGCAAGCGGTTCGAGCAGCGTGCGCGCTGCCTTGGGCTGACGCGGTCGCAGTGGCAGACGCTTACTTACCTGCGCAGCAATGAGGGGGTTCATCAGGGCGGGCTTGCCGAGATCCTGGAGATAGAGCCGATCACACTTGTCCGCATTCTCGACAAGCTCGCCGATCGCGGTCTTATCGAGCGCCGGCAACATCCGACTGATCGCCGTGTCTGGCTTCTCTATGTGCGCGACGAGGCCCATCCGCTTCTGGCCGAGATGCGCGAGCTTGGTGATCTGACACGCGGCGAAGCATTCGATGGCATCCCTACCAAACAGTGCGATCAGCTGTTCGGCATTCTAACCGCGATGAAAACAAACCTAGTGCAGGCCTGCCGAACCCCGGTAGCCGAAAATGAGACAAAACATGGCTGAGAAGTCCTCCCTGCGCGTCGTTGCAGACGCAAATGCCAAGAACCCAGTTGAAGAAAACGACGCTTCCCCTCGCGAGGAAACGGTAGCTGAGGCGCCTTCATCCAATTCAGCGCCCGCTACTGCAGTGGCTGCGCCCGGCGGCACTCAGGTCCGCCGCCGGCGCAGTCTCACGCGTCCCGTTCTGTTCGCGTTGTTGCCGGTCGCGCTCGTCGTCGGCGGGTACTACTACGTCAACGGCGGTCAGATCATGTCGACCGACAATGCCTATATCCAGGCTGACATGGTGGGGCTGACAACCGACGTTTCCGGTATCGTCGAGCGGATCAACGTGCATGAGAACGAAGCGGTAAAGAAGGGCCAGCTTCTCTTCAGCTTGCGGCAGGACTCTTTCAAGATCGCTCTCGACGGTGCTGAGGCGCAGCTTGGCGCCGTGCGCAACCAGATCCTCAATCTGAAGGCCAGCTATCAGCAGTCGCTTGCCGAGATCACGCAAGCCGAAGCCGATATTCCCTATTATCAGACCGAGTTTGATCGACAGCAGAACCTGCTGAACAGCTCGGCTGCGACGCGCACTGCCTACGATCAGGCCAAGCACAATCTCGATGCTGGCCACCAGAAGGTCGCCGTCGCGAAGGCCGAGGCTGCCGCAACGCTGGCACAGTTGGGTGGCAATGCCGACCAGCCAGTTGAGCAGAACCCGCTCTATCTCGAAGCGAAGGCGAAGGTGGATGATGCAGAGCGCGAACTTGACCACAGCGTCGTCAGGGCGCCCTTCGATGGCATCGCGACGAACGTCAATTCGCTGCAGCCGGGCTCCTACCTGCAGGCGTCCACGCAGGCTTTCTCGCTGGTTTCGGACAACAATCTCTGGATTGCCGCGAGCCCGAAGGAAACGGAACTGACCTCTGTGAAGCCCGGCCAGCCGGTGACGATCTATGTCGACACCTATCCGGGCGTGGAATGGAAGGGCAAGGTCGAGAGCATCAGCCCGGCCTCCGGTTCCAGCTTCTCACTGCTGCCGGCGCAGAACACGACAGGCAACTGGGTCAAGGTCGTGCAGCGCATTCCGATGCGCGTCAGCATCGATGACGCGGCAGGCAAGCCACCGCTTCGTGTCGGCATGAGCACGGTCGTCGACGTCGATACGGGTCGTGCCCGTGGTCTTCCGGATTTCGTTTCCAAGCTTTTGGGCCGCTCCGGCGGCAAGGATCATGAGTAACGCTGCATCATCTCCGGCCACCCCGGTTGCCAACCGCGGTTGGATAACGGCCTGCGTCATCCTGGCGGTGATCATGCAGGCGCTGGACACGACGATTGCAAACGTCGCGCTGCCCTATATCCAGGGCAGCGTCTCGGCGAGCGCCGACCAAATCAACTGGGTGCTGACCTCCTATATCGTGGCGGCTGCAATCATGACGCCGCCGTCCGGTTTTCTGGCCGCCAAGTTCGGGCGCAAGCGCGTGCTTTTGGCGGCAATTGCCGGCTTCGTCGTTGCCTCTGTCCTCTGCGGTCTAGCGCAATCACTCAACCAGATCGTGGCCTTCCGCCTGCTGCAGGGCCTCTTTGGCGCATCTCTGGTTCCACTCTCTCAGGGCATCCTCCTCGACATTTATAGTGCCGAGGAGCGCGGCTCGGCCATGGCCTTATTTGGCGTCTCGGTCATGGTCGGGCCGGTCCTGGGACCCGTCATCGGCGGGTGGCTGACCGATAACATCAGCTGGCGCTGGGTGTTCTACATCAACGTGCCGATCGGCGCGCTGGCGTTTGCCGGCATCGTGATCTACGTCACCGAGACGAAGCTCGATGCGCTGGCGAAGCTCGACTGGTTCGGTTTCGGGATGATGAGTCTCGGCATCGCATCGCTGCAGCTCTTCCTCGATCGCGGCGAACAGCTGAACTGGTTCGCATCCGGCGAGATCATGATCGAAGCGATTGTCTGCGCCGCCGCGTTCTATCTGCTGATCGCGCATACGCTGACGGCGGAGAAGTCCTTCGTGAACCCGAGGCTGTTTCTCGATCGGAACTTCTCGGTCAGCATGCTTTTCATCTTCGTGATCGGCATCACCTATCTCGCCTCACTGGCGCTGATGACGCCATACCTGCAGACGCTGATGGGCTATCCCGTCATCACCGCGGGCATCGTCATGGGGCCACGTGGGCTCGGCACGATGCTCTGCATGTTTATCGTCGGCCGGCTGATCGGCAAGGTCGATACGCGCTTGCTGCTGGTATCGGGCCTCGGCCTGACGGCCTGGGCGATGTACGACATGACCGGCTGGACGCCCGATGTTTCGCAGTGGACAATCGTTTCCGTCGGCTTCGTTCAGGGCGCCGGGCTCGGCTTCCTCTTCGTGCCGTTGACGACGATCGCCTTCTCGACGCTGCCCGCGCACATGCGCGGCGACGGGACCGGCCTCTACAACCTGTCGCGCAACATCGGCTCAAGCGTCGGTATCTCGATCGTATCAGCGCTTCTTGTCGAGAACGCCCAGGTGAATCACGAGAACATCGCTGCCTATGTGACGCCGTTCAACCGGGCCTTCGAGGCGTCGGCGGCGCAGGCAATGAGTCCGTTGACAGCCGCCGGTCGCGCCTCGCTCAACGAGGTGATCACCCTGCAATCGACGATCATTGCCTACATGGACAATTTCAAGCTGTTGATGCTGATGTCGCTCGCGGTCATTCCGCTGGCGCTGCTGCTGCGCAAGCCGAAGGTCGCCCCTGTCATGGATCACAGCGCCGTCATGGAGTGATGCTCAGCGGAACGGTTTGCTGAGATAACGAGAGCCAGAAATGCCGAAGCGCCATGGTGCTTCGGCATTTTTTGTTATGCCGATCCTTTTGCCGGTAACGATTTCGACAGGAGCGGATGGGGCGATCGAGAAGGGTGGGCGATCGAGCAGCTTGTCGTTCAGCGTGAGATCGATACCGAGCGCCTGGCAGAGTTTGCCTGGACCGCTGCAGAGCTGCGTCAGTGCGTCGTTGCGGCGGCGCTCAATCATGGTCGCGATGCCGGCTTCCGGCTCCATTGCGCGGATTAGCACGGCGGAGCCGGGCGTGCAGACGAAATTCAGGCACCAATGCATGCCGTAGATGCGGTAAATGTAGACATTGCCTGGCCGACCGAACATCGCACCGTTTCGCGGCGTGGGACCGCGAAAGCTGTGCGAGGCTTCATCATCAGGGAAGTAGGCTTCGGTCTCGGTTATCCGTCCGCCGACATCGCCGACTCGCAGGTGGCAGCCGAGCAAATCCCGGGCGACGGCAACCGTATCACGCGCGAAAAAGCGCGTGAGATCAGGACCGGCGAGGGGAGCGGCGCCGATCGCACCGACGGCATCTGTCATCTGTTTCAGGCTTCCGGTCCGTGAGGTTCTAATGGCCGACCTTCGGGTCATGCGCCGGGATTGAGGAGCCCGTCACCGATACGGGATCGCTTGCCGGGAAAGTATCCTCGAGACCTTCTTCCAGTTCTTCTTCGAGAAGCGCAGCATCCTTGCCGCGTGCGCCATCTGCCTGCGAACTCTGCAGTGTTGTTGCCAGCAACGCCCTTGCACGGGTGATTGCATTGTCGCTCGTCAGGCCGGGAGAGGCAGCGGCATAGAGCGTGACCGATATGTTATTGCCGGACTGATCCGTGAAAATGACGGCGAAAGAGCCTTCCTTCGGGTGCACGGTGACGTCTGTGATAGCCATGGAAAGTCTCCTGGTTCTTACAGTTGCTCCAAGTGAAACGCTTTTCGCTAGGATTGTCGAGCAAAGACCTTCACCAGCCAGTCGATGAAAACGCGAACGCGCGGAGAAAGCTGTCGGTTGCGGGGATAAAGGAGAGAAACCGGCGTCTCCGTCAGTGGGAAATCCGGCAGCACGTGAACGAGCGTGCCATCGGCCAAATCCTTTTCCGCATGATATCGCGGCACTTGTATCAGGCCGAGGCCGAGCCGTGCTGCCGACTTGAAGCTCTCGGCGGCGTTGACGGTTACCGTTGCGGGCAGGGTGACGTTGCGGATGCTGCCGCCGACCAGGAATTCCAGAGGCAGAACACCGCCTGTTGCGCTTGAACGGAAGCCTACCATCCGATGACCGTGGAGCCGGTCGGGATGTTCGGGGAGGCCATGTTTCTCGATGTAGCGGGGAGCAGCAAGGGTAACTTCCTCCAACATGGCGACGCGTCGCGCCACCATGTCGTTGTCACCAGGCACGCCGACCCGCAGCACGCAATCGATGCCTTCGCGGACGAGATCGACCAGCCGGTCGCCCTCGCTCATGTAAAACTCGATGTCAGGGTAGGTTTCGAGGAAGGACGGAAGGCTCGGCAGCACGAAGTGGCGGGCAAGCGTACCGTGCACGTCGACGCGCAGCATGCCCTTCGGCTTGGCGCCGGCGAAGGCACCTTCCGCGTCCTCGATGTCGGCGAGTATGGCGAGGCAGCGTTGATAGTAGGCTTCACCATCGAGCGTCGGGCTGACATGGCGCGTGGTTCTCTGCAGCAGGCGCACGCCGAGTCGGGCTTCCAACTGCTTGACCGCATCCGTGACCGTGGAGCGCGGAAGGCCGGTATCCTCTGCTGCGAGCGTGAAACTGCGTCTCTCCACAACGCGGGAAAATACCCGCATAGCATCGAATCTGTCCATTTTGTTTGTTCGCCATATCCGGATAGTGATGCCCAATAATGGCTGATTATCCGCGCTTCGAAAAGCGGCATCTTCTTCTCATCGAAAACGCGGCGAGCCGCACACGATGAAGGAGAAAGGCAATGAGCAACGAGAACAAGGTCGCACTGGTCACTGGTGCATCGAGGGGCATCGGCGCCGCAATCGCGGAACGTTTGGCTAGGGACGGTTTCACCGTCGTCGTCAACTACTCAGGAAACGTGGCGCTCGCCGAGGAGCTTGTGCAGAGGATCGAGCAGAGCGGAGGTAAGGCGCTGACGGCGCAGGCCGATGTCAGCAACCCCGAAGCCGTCCGCCGGATGTTCGATGCTGCGGAAGCAGCCTTCGGCGGCATCGATGTGCTGGTCAACAATGCAGGTATCATGCAGCTCTCGTCGATTGCCGATGCCGACGATGCCAATTTCGACCGTCAGGTCAGCGTCAACCTGAAGGGCACCTTCAACACCCTGCGCGAAGCCGCAAAGCGTCTGCGTAAGGGTGGCCGCATCATCAACTTCTCGACGAGCGTCGTCGGTCTGAAGCTCGAAAACTACGGCGTTTACGCCGCGACCAAGGCTGCCGTCGAAACGCTGACGGCGATCATGTCGAAGGAAATGCGCGGTCGCGAAATCACGGTGAATGCCGTGGCCCCCGGGCCGACAGCAACCGACCTTTTCCTCGATGGGAAATCAGATGAGCTGATCGCCCGCATGGCCAAGATGAACCCACTGGAGCGCCTGGGAACGCCAGAAGATATCGCCGCGTCCGTTTCCTTCCTGGCCGGCCCGGACGGCTCCTGGATCAACGGCCAGGTGCTGCGCGCCAATGGCGGCATGGTCTGATCTCCAACACTAGACGTCAACAGTCACCTTAGAAGGAATAGGACAATGGAAAAGCAGGTCATCGTCATTACCGGAGCATCCAGTGGCTTCGGCGCTCTCACCGCCCGCACACTCGCCAGGGAAGGGCATATCGTCTACGCCGGCATTCGCGATACAGCGGGTCGCAACGCAAAGGCTGTCGCTGATATCGCTGCATTCCGCCGGGACAACAATGCCGACCTCCGTTCGGTCGAACTTGACGTTGTCTCGGAAGCCTCCATTGAAGCCGGCGTTGCCGAAGTCCTCGAAGAGGCGGGCAGGCTCGACGTGATCATCCATAATGCCGGTCATATGTCCTTCGGACCCGCCGAAGCATTCACGCCGGAGCAATACGCGGAGCTGTTCGACATCAATGTGCTGTCGACGCAGCGGGTGAACCGCGCCGTGCTTCCCCATATGCGCAAGCGGGGCAAGGGGCTCGTCGTCTGGGTGCCATCGTCCAGCACGCGGGGCGGCACGCCACTCTATCTCGCCCCCTATTTCGCGGCCAAGGCAGCGATGGACTCGGTTGCGGTCTCCTATGCGTCCGAGCTTGCCCGCTGGGGTATCGAAACCGCGATCATCGTGCCGGGTGCTTTCACCAAAGGCACCAATCACTTCGCACATTCCGGCTCGCCGGCGGATACGGCGCGCGCAGCCGAATACAACGACGGACCCTACAAAGGTGTGCCGGAACAGGCACTGCAGGGACTTGCAGCGCTGGAACCTGTCGACGCGGATGCCGGTTCAGTCGCGACGGCGATCGCGGAGGTCATCGCGATGCCCTTCGGCAAGCGTCCATTCCGTACGCATGTCGATCCGTCGGAAGACGGTGCCGAGGTGGTCAACGGCGTTGCCGATCGGGTTCGCGCCGAAATGTTCCGGCGGATCGGGCTGGAGGATCTCCTCAAGCCGGCTGTTCACTAAACCGTGATGGTTCCCATTGTTCCGTTTTCGCGAACCTGCTGTGCACGAATCAGCACTTAACAAACGGCAAGAAGCAGGATTATATAACTTCAGTAACGGCGACTGGAAGACCTCCAACTCCTGGCGCCAACCTCAGATACCGGTCGAGCCATTTCCCTGGTGACGCGGCAGGGTCTGAAAGGAATTCGATGACAGACTGTTGCGGCCCGTTGAAGGAACTCCTTCCGGGCCGCGACTGCGTCATGGGTCGTTCAGTTTCGCATCCGAGAGCAGTTTCACCAGCCAGTCGACGAAGACGCGAACCTTATTGCTGAGGTGCCGGTTCGGCGGATAGACGATGTAGAGCGGGAAGGGTTCACGGCTCCATTCCGGCAGGATTTCCACGAGGTCGCCCTTGGCCAAAGCGTCGCGGATCATGAAGCGCGGCAGCTGAGCAATGCCAAGGCCGTTCAATGCCGCATTGACGAAAGTTCGGCTGTCATTGACCGATAGCAGGTAACGAGGATTGATCTCCAGATCTTCATTGTCCTTGCGGAATTCGAAGGGAAGCGTCCGGTTGGTCTGTGCGCGGAAATAACTTACTGAATAATGGTCGTTTTCCAGCTCTTCGGGGCGGGTCGGAATGCCGAATTTTTCGATGTAGAGCGGTGCGGCACAGGTGAGCATTTCTACTTCCGAGACGCGCCTTGCGATCAGCGATTGGTCGGCGGGCGTGCCGCCGCGAAGCGCGCAGTCGACGTTCTCCGCGAGGTAGTCGACGGTGCGGTCGCCGACGCCAAGATCAACCCGGATATCCGGGTATTTCTGGTAGAAGTCGCAGAGCGCGGGCACGACGATCCAGTCGGCGAAGGCGCCCGCCATTTCGACGCGCAAACGGCCGGTCGGCAGGCCCTGCGAGTTCGAAAGGCTGCCATCCAGTTCCTCGAGTTCGGAGACGATCTGTGCCGCTCGTTCATAATAGAGCGCGCCATCGGTCGTCACCATGACGCGGCGCGTGGTGCGGTTAAGAAGCTTGGTGTGCAGATGCGCTTCAAGCCCCTGGATGAGATTGGTCACCGTCGCCTTGGGCATGGCGAGCGTGTCGGCGGCCCGTGTGAAATTGCCCGTCTCTACGACGCGGATGAAAGCGCGCATTGCCGAGAGCTGGTCCATCGGAAATCACCTAAGCAGGTTGCACTGCAGTATTGTTCGAAATTCGGAACAGTGTAATCGCTCTGAAGCTTCTTATTCCGTCAGAGGAATAACAATATCTTTTTTACAGAAATTGCAAGCCGTCGCGGCTCGCAACACGTTATGTCGGTGAAAACGAGAGCCGAAACGATGACGGTGCAGGTGAAAGACATAGTGATGGAGAAGGTGGCCACCGGCCCCGTTTCCGCACGCGTCTATCAGGGCGCCGAGTTTGGCAAGGGTTCGCCGATCGTACTGTTTTTTCACGGCGGCGCTTTTCTGCAGTCGGGTGTCAGGGATAGCCTGGTTGCGGAGAGCTTGGCGAAGGCCGGCGCGATTGTTGCCGTCCCGGATTACAATGCACCGCTGGGCAATGTCTTTCCGAAGCCGCTCGAAGTTGGCTATTCTATCTTTTCTTATCTTGCCAACAAGCGCGCCTCCGGTATCGGCGACCGCAATTCGCTGCTGATCGTCGCCGGTGAAGAGGCTGGTGGGAACATCGCTGCCGGCGTCGCTTTCAAGGCGCGCGACCACTATGCGGATGCGCTCAATGGCCAGGTGCTGATTTCGCCGCTGCTTGATCCATTCATGGGCACGTCGTCGATCCGCAAGGCGGATGGTATCGGCATGCGCCAGCGTTGGGCCGAGGGCTGGAGCCACTATCTCAGTGGCGGCGGCTGTCATCCCTACGCGGCACCTTGCTTGTGTTCGCGTATTGCAGGGGTGGCGCCGGCACTCGTTTTGACGGCCGAGGATGATCCTCTTCGTGACGAGACGCTGGGTTATGCCGACCGCCTGAAGCAGGCAGGCGTTGCAGTTCGCCGGAATGTCCTACCCGCCGGGGCAGGCTGGCCATTGCTTTATGGCGGGAAATGCGAACAGGCACCGAATTGGGAACAGACGATCACGGACCAATTCGAAAGCTTCGTTCGGGATATTAGCAGCCAACCTATTGCATTGAAGACGAACTGATTGAATTCGGCCACTGAGAGAGGGCCGTAAGGAGAGTACCAATGACGTCCAGTAAGAAGCGCTGGGCCCTCGTGGGCGCCGGCTTAGGGCTTGTCGCGTCCGTTTCGGCCGCGGCCATCTTTTTCGAACTGCCGATGAGCACGACCGCCACGGCTGCATCCACACCTGCGCAGGCTCCCTCTGTGCCGGTGACGGTTGCCGTCGTCGCCAGCCGTGATGTAACGACATGGCAGGAGTTTTCGGGGCGGCTCGAGGCCGTCGACCGTGTCCAGATCCGTTCACGCGTCGCCGGGGCGGTCCAATCCGTGCACTTCCGCGAAGGCGCGCTGGTGAAGGCGGGTGACCCGCTCTTCTCCATCGATCCCGAGCCCTATCAGGCGGCTGTTTCCCAGGCCGAAGGCCAGGTTGCTTCCGCCGATGCGAAGGTCAATATCGCTCAGATCGAACTGGAGCGTGGCCGCAGGCTTTCTGACAACAGGACGATTTCGCAAAGTGATCTCGACCAGCGTCAGAATGCCTTCACCGAAGCGCAGGCCGGCCTTCGCACCGCTCAGGCAGCCCTTCGTTCAGCACAGTTGGAGCTCGGCTACACCGAAGTCCGCGCACCGGTTGCCGGTCGTGTCGGCAAGATCGAGATCACCGTCGGTAACCTTGTTGCCGCCGGCTCTACATCACCGGCCTTGACGACGCTCGTGTCGGTCGATCCGATTTACGCGAGCTTCAACGCCAGTGAGGAAATGGTCACCAAGGCGCTCGCTGAGCTGCCGGCGGGTGATGGCGCCGTTCCGGCGGTCGAGCAGATCCCGGTCGAGGTCGGCACACTGGCGGATCAGGGAACCCCGATCAAGGGTAAGCTGCAACTGATCGACAATCAGGTTGACGCGGCAAGCGGCACCATCGGTGTTCGCGCTGTCTTCGACAATCCCGGCGGCAAGCTGATCCCCGGCCAGTTCGTTCGCGTCCGTATGGGCGAGCCGAAGGCCGAGAACAAGATCCTGATCAGTGACCGCGCAATCGGCACGGACCAGGACAAAAAGTTCGTGTTCGTCGTCGATGCCGAAAACAAGGTCAGCTACCGACCGGTCCAGCTCGGCGCGACAGCCGACGGTCAGCGTATCGTCGAAAGCGGGCTGACCGTTGGCGACAAGATCGTCGTCAATGGCCTGCAGCGTATCCGTCCCGGCGCCATGGTTGCACCGCAGGCGGAAGAGAAAGTGGCGACGGCTCAGTAAGCCGAAGCATCCGGGGCGTTTCGGCGCTCCGCGGAAATCCGAAATGACGTGATCCACCGGCGGCCTCCCAACCGCCGGAGAGGGTCGTTGCATCATAGTTTCATCCCGGAGAGGGCTTTGAAATGAATTTCTCCAGATTCTTTGTCGACCGTCCGGTGTTCGCCGGAGTCCTATCGGTCCTCATCGTGGTCGCCGGTCTGCTTGGTCTGCGATCATTGCCGATTTCCGAATATCCGGAGGTCGTTCCGCCATCAATCGTCGTGCGCGCTACCTATCCCGGCGCAAACCCGGAGGTTATCGCGCAGACCGTTGCCACGCCGCTCGAAGAGCAGATCAATGGCGTCGAGGGCATGCTCTACATGTCCAGCCAGGCGACATCGGATGGCGTCATGACGCTGACGGTCACCTTCAAGCTTGGCACCGACCCCGACAAGGCACAGCAGCTCGTTCAGAACCGCGTGTCGCAGGCCGAACCGCGCCTGCCGGAAGAGGTGAAGACTATCGGTATCACGACGGTCAAGAGCTCTCCCGACCTGATGATGGTCGTGAACCTGATCTCGCCTGACAACCGATACGACATCACCTATCTTCGCAACTACGGCGTCCTCAACATCAAGGACCGGCTGGCGCGCATCGATGGTGTCGGCCAGGTACAGGTCTTCGGTTCGGGCGACTATTCGATGCGCGTCTGGATCGACCCGCAGAAGGCTGCCGAACATGGGCTTGCCGCCAGCGACGTCACCAATGCGATCCGCGGCCAGAACGTGCAGGCCGCAGCCGGCACCATCGGCGCTTCGCCAAGCCTGTCGGGTGTAGACCTGCAGCTCAACGTCAATGCGCAGGGCCGTCTTCAGACGCCTGAGCAATTCGGCAACATCATCGTCAAGACCGGCACGAACGGCGAGATCACCCGCCTGCGCGACGTCGCCCGCATCGAACTCGGTGCCGCCGATTACTCGCTGCGCTCGATCCTCGATGGCAAGCCGGCAGTCGCCATCCCGGTCTTCCAGTCTCCGGGTTCGAACGCCATCACCATCTCGGACGAAGTCCAGAAGACGATGGAAGAGCTGAAGACCGCCATGCCTGACGGCGTCAGCTACGAGATCGTCTATGACACGACGAAGTTCGTTCGTTCATCGATCGAGAAGGTCGTCGACACGTTGCTCGAAGCCATCGCGCTCGTCGTTATCGTCGTCATTCTGTTCCTGCAGACTTGGCGCGCCTCGATCATCCCGCTGATTGCCGTTCCGGTCTCGATCATCGGCACGTTCGCGGTGATGTATGTCTTCGGCTTCTCCATCAATGCGCTCAGTCTCTTCGGCCTCGTGCTGGCGATTGGTATCGTGGTGGACGACGCGATCGTCGTGGTCGAAAACGTCGAGCGAAACATCGAAAACGGCCTCAGCCCGCGGGCTGCCACCTACAAGGCCATGAAGGAAGTGTCTGGCCCGATCATCGCGATCGCGCTGGTGCTCGTCGCTGTTTTCGTGCCGCTCGCCTTCATTAGTGGTCTCTCCGGACAGTTCTATCGTCAGTTCGCGCTGACGATCGCGATCTCGACGGTCATTTCGGCCTTCAACTCCCTGACGCTGTCTCCTGCTCTGGCTTCGCTGCTATTGCAGGACCATCACGCCAAGCGTGACTGGCTGACACGCGCTATGGACGCGGTTTTCGGCTGGTTCTTCCGTGGCTTCAACAAAGCCTTCGGCGCTGGTTCGCGGGGCTATGGCAAGGGCGTCGGCGGTCTGCTGTCGCGCAAGAGCATCGTCATGCTTGTTTATGTGGTGCTTGCGGGCGCGACCTACGGGCTATTCAATGCGGTGCCGGGTGGCTTCGTGCCGGCGCAGGACAAGCAGTATCTGATCGGCTTTGCCCAGCTGCCGGATGCCGCGAGCCTCGACCGCACCGAAGACGTCATCAAGCGGATGAGCGACATCGCCATGGCCGAGCCTGGTGTTGCCCATGCGATTGCCTTCCCGGGCCTGTCGATCAACGGCTTCACCAATTCGTCGAACGCCGGCATCGTCTTCGTGACGCTGAAGGATTTCGAGGAGCGCAAGTCGCCGGCGCTTTCGGGCGGTGCGATCGCCATGTCCCTGAACCAGAAGTTCGGGGCGATCCAGGATGCCTTCATCGCGATGTTCCCGCCGCCGCCGGTCAACGGTCTCGGCACGACGGGTGGCTTCAAGATGCAGCTCGAAGACCGCGCTGGTCTCGGCTATCAGGTGCTCGACGAGGCCAACAAGGCGATGATCGCCAAGGCCTACCAGACGCCGGAGCTGACGGGCATCTTCTCCGCATACCAGATCAATGTTCCGCAGCTCTATGCCGATCTCGACCGTGAGAAGGCGGAACAGCTGGGCGTCCCGGTAACCGATGTTTTCGAGACGCTGCAGATCTATCTCGGTTCGCTCTATGTCAACGACTTCAACGCCTTCGGCCGTACCTACAGCGTGCGTGTCCAGGCCGATGCCAAGTTCCGGGCCCAGCCCGAGGATATCGGCAAGCTGAAGGTTCGTTCGGCATCGGGCCAGATGATCCCGCTGTCTGCGCTCCTGAAGGTGAACGCGACAACCGGGCCGGAGCGGACCAACCGTTATAACGGTTTCCTCTCCGCCGATATCAACGGCGGTCCAGCTCCGGGCTTCTCCTCCGGCCAGGCTCAGGCAGCGATCGAAAAGATCGCCGACGAGACCTTGCCGAAGGGCATCAGCTTCGAATGGACGGATCTGACCTATCAGCAGATCCTGGCGGGCAACTCCGGCGTGATCGTCTTCCCGCTGGCACTGCTGCTCGTATTCCTGGTGCTCGCTGCACAGTACGAGAGCCTTGCCCTTCCGATCGCGATCATCATGATCGTGCCGATGGGCGTGCTGGCTGCGTTGACAGGCGTCTGGCTGACCGGTGGAGACAACAACATCTTCACGCAGATCGGTCTGGTGGTTCTTGTCGGCCTCTCGGCGAAAAACGCGATCCTGATAGTGGAATTCGCCCGCGAGCTGGAATTCGAAGGACGGACTCCGGTTCAGGCTGCCATCGAGGCAAGTAGGTTGCGTCTGCGTCCGATCCTGATGACTTCCATGGCCTTCATCATGGGTGTCGTGCCGCTGGTCGTCTCAACCGGTGCTGGTGCCGAGATGCGCGCCGCCATGGGTGTCGCGGTGTTCTCGGGCATGATCGGCGTTACCTTCTTCGGCATCTTCATGACGCCTGTCTTCTACGTGCTGGTTCGCAAACTGTCGGGCAACCGCCCGCTGATCCAGCACAAAGAGCACGAGCACGACGCAGAGGAAGCCGAAATCATACGACTCGCTGCCGAATAGCCCCCACTCAGGCGGCGAGACGTGGAAAGGCGGAGCATTGCTCCGCCTTTCCTGTTTTCATGAACCGGCCATGCGGCTATGTCTCGAAGAGCATGCGCGGGCGAGGGGAGTCGCGCGCTGCAAGGACTGATGGAGGCGGCCAATGCATATCGCGATTATCGGTGCAGCGGGAATGATCGGGCGCAAATTGACGGCGCGACTCGTCGCGGACGGGCGTCTCGCAGGCCAGGCCATCACTCGCCTTTCCCTTGTCGACGTCGTCACACCGGCCGCCACGGACGGCTTTGCCGGCCGTGTGGAGACGAGCGCTGCCGACGTTTCTGCCCCAGGGCAGGCCGCGCGAATTGTCGCCTCGCGGCCGGATGTGGTGTTTCATCTGGCTGCGATCGTGTCCGGCGAGGCTGAGCTGGATTTCGAAAAAGGCTACGGAATCAACCTCGAGGGCACGCGTGCTCTTCTTGAGGCGATCCGTGCTGCGCATCTGCAGGACAGTTATCGGCCCTGCGTCGTCTTCACCTCGTCCATTGCGGTCTTCGGAGCGCCTTTCCCCGAGGTAATTCCTGACGATTTCAATCTCACGCCACTGACGAGCTACGGCACCCAGAAGGCGATGGGCGAATTGCTGCTGGCGGACTACACGCGCCGAGGCTTCATCGACGGCATTGGCATCCGGTTGCCGACGATCTGCGTCCGTCCCGGCAAACCGAATAAGGCTGCCTCCGGCTTCTTCTCCGGCATTGTGCGCGAGCCGTTGATCGGGCAGGAGGCGATCCTGCCGGTGCCCGAAACTGTCCGCCATTGGCATGCGTCGCCGCGTTCGGCGGTCGGCTTTCTGATCCATGCCGCCAGCATCGACCTCCAGCCACTCGGCGCACGCCGCAGCCTGACGATGCCAGGTGTCAGCGCTACCGTCGGAGAACAGATTGAGGCGTTGCGCAAGATCGCAGGGGAGAAGGCCGTCGGCCTCATCCGACGCGAACCCGACGAGTTGGTCATGAAGATCGTGTCCGGCTGGCCGCAGGCATTCGAGGCCGAGCGCGCGAAGAAGCTGGGTTTCGTCGCCGATGCTTCGTTCGACGACATTATTCGCGTGCATATCGAGGATGAACTGGGAGGGCGGCTATGACGACCGGAAAATCGCGCAGTATTGCGTTTCTGGGAACCGGGCTGATGGGAGCGCCGATGGCTCGTAGGCTGCTGCGCTCGGGCTTTGCCGTCACGGTCTGGAACCGCAATCGCGCGAAGGCGCAAGACCTTGTTCGCGATGGCGCGGTTGTGGCCGATACGCCCGCTGAAGCTGTCAGAAGGGCATCTGTGGTGCTCACCATGCTGACTGATGGAAAGGCAGTGGAGGACGTACTGTTCAAACAGGGTGCCGCAGAGGCGCTTGACGCAGGCGCGGTCGTCATCGATTCCAGTTCCATTTCCCCGGACGCGGCGCGCGAACATGCGTTGAAGCTCGCCGAGCGTGGCATCAGTCATCTCGATGCGCCGGTCTCGGGCGGCGTGGTTGGGGCGACTGCCGGTACGCTCGCGATCATGGCGGGCGGCGATGCCGCTTTGATCGACGAGCTGGCTGACGTCTTTGCGCCACTTGGCCGGGTTACCCATGTTGGACCCAGCGGTTGCGGCCAGCTTGCAAAGCTCGGGAACCAGCAGATTGTTGCAATAACGATAGGTGCCGTGGCCGAGGCGATGCTGCTCGTTGAGGCGGGTGGCGGTTCGCGCGAGGCGTTCCGCCGGGCGATCCGGGGCGGCTTTGCCGAAAGTCGTATTCTTGATGTCCACGGCCAGCGAATGGTCGATCGTGACTTTGGCACCGCCGGCCCTTCAAAACTGCAGCTGAAGGACCTGAACAACATTATGGCGACGGCAGGAAGTCTCGCTTTGACTCTACCTCTGACGGAAGCGGTCCGTGCCGAGTTTGCCGAGTTTGTCGAGCACAGTGGCGGTGAGACCGATCACAGTGGTCTGTTGTTGCAGCTCGAGGAAAAGAACGGTCGTTCCTCGAAAGGCTGAATTGCCTAGACACTCGGGTCTCTGACAAGATTGGTGACGCATTCGGCCTGCAATTGTTGATGGATTTTTAGTGCGTTCTAATTAATCTCTCGCCAAAAGGTTGGTTCGGCACGCATAATGAACTTCCTCATTGGAGGTCTGACACCATACTGTAACTTGAAGTTACGTGAGGCTAGGACGGCGTTGGTATCGAGCAGTCCCACACGGTCCGAACGAGAGTTCCAGGACATCCTGCGGCGCCTTGAGCTTGCACTCGATGCGTCACAGATTGGCGTATGGGAGCACAACCTCGATCAGAATGAGATCTCCTGGGATGTCCAGATGCATCGACTTTACCAGACCGGAATGCAGAACGGTCCGGTTCCGACCGCCGTCTGGTCAAACGCGATTCACCCCGACGATCGAGAACGCGCCGAGAAAGAGTTCGACGACGCTGCTGCCAGAGGCGGGCAATATAATTCGGAATTCCGGATCGTCTGGCCGAGCGGAGAGATAAGACATATCCGATCGCGCGCTCATTTCTACGTGAACGAGGAAGGGTCTCCCTCCTTCATCGGTGCTGAGTGGGATGTTACCTCTGATGTACTCCTTGCGAACGAGGCGGCGCGGCAGCGCGCGGTCGCCGAGGCACGGGCCCTCGCTTTGGAACAGAGCAGCGCACGCATCGAATATGCGGCGGAGCACGACTATCTGACGGGCCTTCCCAACCGCCGCCTTTTCGACAAGCGCCTGGCGGAACTGGCCGAAGACGCCTCAGTCTCCACACTCGCGGTCCTGCATCTCGACCTCGACGAGTTTAAGCAGATCAACGACAGTCATGGCCATGCGGCGGGCGACACCGTATTGCGTGCCGCAGCCTTGCGGATTGAGGCTGCCATTCCGAAAGCCACAATGGCGGCACGTATCGGTGGCGACGAATTCGTTATTCTGCTCGTCAATTTCGGAGGGTTGACGGAACTGAACCGGATGGCGCGTGACGTGCAGCGGCGCCTGAAGAAGAAGATCCGCTTTGGCCACGAAATGCTGCAATCGGGAGCGTCGATCGGCATTTCCTGGTCGGCAGATCGCTCTGGCTCCAATCTGCTCGCCGAGTCTGATATCGCGCTCTATCAGGCAAAGACATCAGGGCGCGACCGCATCGAGTTCTTCTCGCAGCAGCTCAAAGACGATCTGATGGGCAAGCGGCGCCTTGCCGAAGAGCTGAAGCTTGCGCTGGAACAGGGCGATATCATTCCGTTTTACCAGTTGCAGCTCGATGCCAACACTCGCGATGTCGTGGGCATCGAGGCATTGGCGCGCTGGCATCACAGCGAGCGCGGCACGCTCTCGCCCGGCATATTCCTGAAGATCGCCGACGAGTTCGGCTTGTCGTCCGAGATCGATGCTTCGATCCTGCGACGCGTGCTCGCGGACCGCCTGACGTGGGAGCAGCACGGTACAACCTTGCCTCGGATATCGGTCAATATTTCGGGACAGCGCCTCTATGATCCGCAATTGATCGACGATCTGGAGACGCTCGAGATACCGGAAGGTGCCCTGGTTTTCGAATTGGTCGAGACCATCTTTCTGGATGACTGCGACGATGAACTTCTGCAGACGGTCGACCGCATCAAGCAAATGGGGATCGAGATCGAGATCGATGATTTCGGCTCGGGCCACGCGTCGCTCATCGGCCTCGTGCGGCTGCGCCCGGCTCGGCTCAAGATCGATCGGCAATTGGTCAACGAAGTGGATACTTCCTCCGAGCAGCGTCGCGTCGTCAAGTCGATTGTCGAGATCGGCAAGGCGCTCGGTGTCGACGTGATCGCTGAGGGTGTGGAGACTGAAAACCATGCCGTGACGCTCGCCAAGCTTGGCTGCCAAACGCTGCAGGGCTTCGCGCTCGGTCATCCGCTACCGGCATCAGAGATCGACAGCATTTTCGTTTCGAAAAAGGCGACGCAGGCCGCCAATCTTCGCCGCTAGCCGGTTGCAGTGTCTCTATGGCTCGAGTTCGTCGCGTGCTTCCAGATACCAGTCGACGAAGGCCTTCACGCCGACATCCAGCGTCGTCTCCGGCTTGTATCCAGTCAGGGCCACCAGCAAGTCAGGGCTGGCAAAGGTGCGCGGCACGTCGCCCTTTTGCATTGGCAGCATCTTCCGCTTTGCCGGCTGGCCGACCGCTTTTTCGACGGTTTCGACGAAGGTCATCAGATTCTCCGGCTGACCGCCACCGATGTTCACGACACGGAACGGCGCCTGATGCGAGAGCGTCTCCACCTGTTCGTCGGCCACGCGATTGGCTTCCGACGGGACGACGGACGACAGTCGAACGATCGCCTCCACGAGGTCGTCGATATAGGTGAAGTCGCGGCTCATCTGGCCTTCGCCATAAATCTCGATCGGCTGATCCTCCAGCATGTTCTTGACGAACTTGAAGAGAGCCATGTCAGGACGGCCCCAGGGGCCGTAGACGGTAAAGAAACGGAAGGCTGTTGTCGGGACCTTATGGAGATGGGCATAGCTGTGCGCCATCAGTTCCATCGATTTTTTTGTCGCCGCATAGAAGGTCAGCGGCTCGTCCGCCCGGTCTATCTCGCGGAACGGAATGGACGGGTTGGCACCGTAGATCGATGAGGTCGAAGCCAGCATAAGATGGTTGACCCCGACGTCCTTGGCGATCTCGAGGATATTCCAGGAGCCTTCCAGGTTGGACGTCAGATAGGCTTTCGGATTTTCGAGGCTATAGCGTACGCCGGCCTGGGCTGCGAGATGCACGATGACATCGGGCGCAGCGCTCGCCACGGCCTCTTCCAGGGCCTTGCGATCTTCCAGCATCGCTGTCACCGGGCGAAAGGCCGGAAACTGGGCCAGCGCCGCGTTGCGCATGTGCTTCAGCTTGATATTGTAGTAGTGCGTCATGCCGTCGAAGCCGACGACTTCGTGGCCATCCTGCAGCAAGCGGCGGGCGAGATGAAAGCCGATAAAGCCCGCAGTGCCGGTGATGAAATAACGCATCTCTACTTCTTCTCGTTCTTCTTTCCGACAGCGAAATAGCTGAAGCCGTGCTTTGTGACTTCGGCGACAGGATAGATGTTGCGCAGGTCAACGATCGTTGGTGTCTTGACGAGCGATTTCATCCGCTTGAGATCGAGCGCCCGGAATTCATCCCATTCCGTCACGATGACGATGGCGTCCGCGCCTTCGGCAATCTCATATGGGTCGTTGCCGTAGGTGATCGGGCCGATGACCTCTTTCGCCATTTCCATGCCTTCCGGATCGTAGGCATGAACGTTGGCGCCGCCGTCCAGCAGCGCCTGGATGACGGTGATCGACGGTGCGTCGCGCATGTCGTCGGTGTTCGGCTTGAAGGTCAGACCGAGGATAGCGATCTTCTTGCCCCGAACATTGCCGTCGCAGGCGGCGATCACCTTGCGGCCCATGGCACGCTTGCGGTTGTCGTTGATCGCAACGGTGGTCTCGATGAGGCGAACCGGGCTGTCGTGATCCTGGGCAGTCTTGACCAGCGCCAGTGTGTCCTTGGGGAAGCAGGAACCGCCGTAGCCGGGGCCGGCATGCAGGAACTTGTCGCCGATGCGCTTGTCCATGCCGATGCCCTTGGCCACCTTCTGTACGTCGGCGCCGATCTGTTCACAAAGGTCAGCGATCTCGTTGATGAAGGTGATCTTCATGGCGAGGAAGGCGTTGGCCGCGTACTTAATCAGCTCGGAGGTGCGGCGTTCGCAGAAATAGAGCGGCGCTTCGTTGAGATAGAGGGGGCGGTAGACCTCGCGCATGATTTCGACTGCGCGCGGCTCCTCGGTGCCGAGAACGATGCGATCAGGGCGCTTAAAGTCGGTGATTGCCGCGCCCTCGCGCAGGAATTCCGGGTTAGAAACGACAGAAATGTCTTTCTCGGGGAATTCCTCGCGGAAGATGCGCTCGATCTCGTCGCCGGTGCCGACAGGAACGGTCGACTTGGTGACGACGACGGTGAACCCGGAGACAGCAGCTGCTATCTCGCGGGCGGCGGCATAGACGTAACTCAGGTCCGCATGGCCATCGCCACGGCGCGATGGTGTGCCGACGGCGATGAAGACGACGTCCGCTTTCGCAACAGATGTCGCCAGCTCTTTCGAAAAATCCAGGCGACCAGCGGTGCGGTTATGCTCAATGATGTTGTCGAGACCGGGTTCGAAAATCGGAACTTTGCCGGCTTCCAGGGCGTCGATCTTCGCGGCGGACTTGTCGACACAAGTGACATGATGGCCGAAATCGGCAAGGCAGGCACCCGAGACGAGGCCGACATAACCCGAGCCAATCATCACAATACGCATGGATTCATTCCCTGAGATAGCGATCGCGGCCCGGCCGGTTGGCGGGACCGCGATCGTGTTACAGGCGGAAGTTTATAAGTTCAAGACAACAGTGATCAGCTGCGTCCGAACTCATCGACGATGCGGATGATATCGTCCTCTCCGAGATAGGACCCGGTCTGGACTTCGATCAGTTCAAGCATGATCTTGCCCGGATTGGCGAGGCGATGGATTTCGCCGAGCGGGATGTAAACGGATTCGTTTTCCCTGAGCATTTGCACGTTTTCGCCGATCGTCACTTCGGCCGTGCCCTTGACGACGATCCAGTGCTCGGAGCGGTGATGGTGCTTTTGTAGCGACAGCTTCTTACCCGGCGTGACGAAGATGCGCTTGACCTGGAAGCGGTCGCCGTTCAGCACCGATGTATAACCGCCCCACGGGCGGTAGGAAGTCGGGTGTGTCTCTGTCAGCTGCGATGTCGACGGGGCGGCAGCGAGCATTTTCACCAGGTTTCCGACGTCCTGGCTATCCTGCAACCGCCCGACATAGACGGCGTCCTCGCTGGCGATGACAGCGATGTCGTCCATGCCCTGGACGGCGAGATGCACGCCATGAGTCATGATGAGCGAGTTCTTCGTGTTGACGACCGTCGTGTTGCCGGCTGCCACATTGCCATATTCGTCGCGGCTGCCGCTCTTCCAGACGGAATCCCAGCTGCCAAGGTCCGACCATTTGAAGGGCGAGGGGACGACGGCGGCGTTGCTCGTCTTCTCCATGATGGCGTAGTCGATCGAAATGTTCGGGCTTGTGGCGAACGTCGCCTTGTCGAGGCGCGTGAAATCGAGATCTGTCTTTGCATTTGCAACGGCCTCTCCGGCAGCGTTGATCGTCTCCGGAGCATGGGTGCGCAACTCATCGAGCAGACATGAAACCGAGAACATGAACATGCCGGAGTTCCAGTAGAAGCCGCCTGCGGCGAGCATCTCTTCCGCATTGGCGAGTGGCGGTTTTTCGATGAAGCGCGCCACAACCCGTGCACCGGTCGCCAACGTTTCTCCGCCTTCGATATAGCCGTAGCCGGTTGCCGGTTCGGTTGGCTGGATGCCGAAGGTCACGAGCTTGCCTTGGGCGGCTGTGGCGGCAGCGATGCGGACGCAGTCAAAATAGCTGTCGTCGGCGACGATCTCATAGTCGGAGCCGAGCACATGCATGATCGTGTCTTCGTTAAAGCGCTTGCTCACGACCGTCGCTGCCGCTGCGACAGCGGCGGCGGTGTTGCGGGCAACCGGCTCGAGCAGGATGGCGGCGAGGTCAATATCCAGTTCACGTGCCTGCTCGGCGACGAGAAAACGGAATTCCTCGTTCGTGAGAACGATGGGCGCCTCGTAAAGCGATGGATCGGACACGCGCAGCAACGTTTCCTGGAAAAGCGTCTTATCGCCGATGAACTGTATGAACTGCTTCGGCGCTGCGGCACGCGACAGAGGCCAGAGGCGAGTCCCCTTGCCGCCGGCCATGATCACGGGAACGATTTTCTGTGTCATTTGGAGTGTCCTTGAATATTTACTTGCTTCGCTAATCAATTCGCCTGCGCCCACCAGCGGATTCGCTCCAGACCGGAACGCAGCAGCGTCGCCGCGGCAGCTTCACTTTCCGCCTCGGCGTAGCAGCGCATTTCGGGAGCATTACCCGAGGGGCGGAAATGAATGATGCGCCGATCCGCCAGTGTGATACGAAGCCCGTCAATGTCCCTGACGCTGCCGACCTCACCGATCGGCTGCAGAAACACCGCGAGATTGGCGGGGCCGGCGCGAAGATAGGTCATCAATCGGGCACTGGTCTCCACCGGGAAATTCTCAAGACGGTCGGCCGAGGCAAACGGCAGATTGTACGATGCGGCGATCGTCGAAAGCGGTTGGCGTCTGGATGCGGCAAGAGCGAGCGCCGCCACTATCGGTACGAAGCAATCGCGCGTCGGCAGGGCGCGCAGTACCTGACCATTGACCTCGAAGTCGCTCGCGGTCAGCACGCCTCCGTTTGCTTCGAAGCCGGCGACATGGGTCTGGCCAGCCGCTACTGTGTCCTGCATCCCCGATATGACAAAGGGAGAACCGACGCGGGTGCGAATGACGCTGAAGCGACCAGCAGTTTCTATGCCGGAATTTGAAGTCACGGGCGTCACGATTGATCTTGCACCGAGAAAGTTTGCAGCGATCAGTCCGAGCAGGTCGCCACGCAATGGCATGCCGGTTTCGTCTGCCACCAAAGGACGATCGCCATCACCATCCGCAGAAACAACCGCATCGAGGCCATGCTGTCTTGCGACTTCCTTGAGTTTGGCAATCGTCTTGTCCGAAACGGCTTCGGTGTCCACGGGTATGAACATTTCCGAACGGCCAAACGGCACGACCGTTGCGCCGAAATGCTCAAGGAACTCCACCAGCAGGTCACGGGCGACGGTGCTGTGCTGGTAGACGCCGACCTTCACGCCGACGAGCGCGTCGGCAGGAAGGAGGTTGTAATTTCGCTCGCGGAAAACAGCCAGGCATTCGGCGGAAACGTCCTGTGGTTCTGTCTTGCGAGGCGCAAACGCAAAGCCGGCACGATCGAGTTCCGTTGCCACGGTCGTAATCGCAACCTCGTCTGCCTTGTCGATCTCGCCGTCCGGCCGGTAGAACTTTATGCCATTGCGATCGGCTGGAATGTGTGAGCCCGTGACCATCAGGCAGGCGGCCTTTTCTTGAAGGCCGTAAAGGGCCAGCGCCGGCGTTGGCACGGTGCCGCAGTCGCGGACGTCGAAGCCGAGGCCATCAAGCGCTTCGGCGCAATTTGCTGCGATCTCCGGGCTGGAATCCCTGAAGTCCTGGCCAATCAGGATAATATCGCCTCCGTGGGCTCTCCCACTGTCGAGTAGATAGCGGCCAAAGGCTGTAGCATAAAGCGCCGAAGCCCGGCCCTTGAGGTCGACAGACAGGCCGCGAAGCCCACTCGTTCCGAATTTCATTTTGAATAAGCCCCCGGATGCGCTTGAATTCGCCAACGATTTGACCGCAATCTACTCAGCGTTTGTAAATAGTGAACCCCGGCGAACAATAAAATGTCTGCCAATTCCCGCCTCGTGGCAAGCTGAAAGCGCGTGTGAGCGGGCGAGGACCGTCGATGAATGAACAATCGATCGCATTGGAAGAGAGCTGGCGGAACGCTCTCGCCGGCGAATTCACCAGCCCTTATATGCAGCAACTCAAGGCGTTCCTCCTCGCCCAGAAGCAGGGTGGCAAACGGATATTTCCCAAGGGTTCCGAATATTTCCGTGCTCTCGACCTGACACCACTGGCGGATGTCAAGGTCGTGATCCTGGGGCAGGATCCCTATCACGGGCTAGGGCAGGCGCATGGACTTTGTTTCAGCGTTCGACCCGGCGTTCGCATTCCGCCTTCGCTCGTCAATATCTACAAGGAAATGCAGAGTGATCTGGGGATTACGCCAGCGCGACACGGGTTTCTGGAGCATTGGGCGCGGCAGGGCGTCCTGTTGCTGAACAGCGTGCTGACAGTTGAGGAGGCGCAGGCTGCGTCACATCAGGGCAAAGGCTGGGAGCGTTTTACCGACGCGGTCATTCGTAAGATCAATGACGAATGCGATGCCGTCGTCTTCATGCTCTGGGGCTCCTATGCTCAGCGCAAAGCGGCCTTCGTCGATTCAAGGCGTCACCTCGTGCTAAAGGCGCCGCATCCATCGCCGCTCTCCGCTCACAACGGTTTTTTTGGCTGCAGCCATTTCTCCAAGGCCAATGCCTTTTTGCAGGCGCATGGTCGGGCGTCGATTGACTGGCAATTGCCGGTGAATCCGGGAGACGTCTAATCATCTCTGAACGATTGCGTTTTGTCGTTCACCAAAAAGAGACAATGCGTTCCGGTCGTCGGGGCTATTCCAATCGGTCCCCAGCGATCATCTATACCCCATCCGAAGCCCGCTGGGCGGGCAAGAAAGGGGTCTCAAATGCTTGATCAAATCAAGGGTCTGCACCACGTCACATCAATGGCGGAGGATGCCCGCACAAACAACCAGTTCTTCACCAACACGCTGGGTCTGCGCCGCGTCAAGAAGACTGTGAACTTCGACGCACCCGATGTCTATCACCTCTATTATGGGGACGAAACCGGTGCACCCGGCACGATCATGACTTACTTCCCATTCCCGAAAATGGCGCAAGGTCGGCCGGGAACCGGCGAAGTCGGCACGACTGTTTTCTCGGTCCCGCAGGGCTCGATCGGCTTCTGGAGCGATCGCCTGAACAAGTTGAATGTCACCGGCCTGAAGACCGAGGAAACATTCGGCGAGAAGCGTCTGAATTTTGCCGGTCCCGATGGTGATGGCTTTGCCCTGGTTGAAGTCAAGGATGACAGTCGTCTGCCCTGGACGCATGGTGGCATCAGCGAGGATCATGCGATCCGCGGGTTCCACTCGGTCGCGATGCGTTTGCGCGATGATGGCGCCACGTCAGAACTACTCAAGTTCATGGGCTACGAAGTTCAGGAAGAACGCGATGGCGTCAAGCGCCTGACCATTCCAGGTGGGAATGGCGCGCATCTCGTCGATCTCGAAACCATGCCAAATGTCTCTCGCGCTCTGCCGGGTGCTGGGTCCGTACATCACGTGGCCTTTGCCGTAGAAAATCGCGAGAAGCAGCTCGAGGTCCGCAAGGCGTTGATGGATACCGGCTACCAAGTCACCCCAGTGATCGACCGTGATTACTTCTGGGCGATTTATTTCCGGACCCCGGGCGGCATCCTGTTCGAGATTGCGACCAACGAGCCTGGCTTCAACCGGGACGAAGACACTGCACATCTCGGCGAGGCACTGAAGCTGCCACAGCAACATCAGCACCTGCGTGCCCTTCTTGAACAGCACTTGCAACCACTGGAAGCTTAAGGGGACGCACAATGACCGATAATAGCTATGTGCACCGGCTGCAGGCCGGTGCACCCGGAAAGCCCATCCTCTTCATGCTGCACGGAACGGGGGGCGACGAAAACCAGTTCTTCGATTTCGGGCGGCGCCTACTGCCGGAAGCGACGATTGTCTCGCCGCGAGGGGACGTCTCGGAGTTTGGTGCCGCACGCTTCTTCAAGCGTACCGGCGAGGGCGTCTACGACATGGCGGACCTTGGCCGGGCAACGGAGAAGTTGGCGTCCTTTGTCGCAACGCTGGCCAAGCAACACGAGGCGAGCGCTGTGCTCGGTCTTGGTTTTTCGAACGGAGCAAACATCCTCGCCAACGTGTCGATCGAGAAGGGGCTATTCGATGCTTCGGTTCTGATGCATCCGCTGATTCCGTTTCAGCCGAAGGCAAATCCCGCCTTGATCGGGCGCAAGATACTGATCACGGCCGGCGAGCGCGACCCGATCAGCCCGGCGCCCGTGACAAAGGCCTTGGCGGACTACTTCGAAGGACAGCGCGCTTCCGTCGCGACGGAATGGCATGCAGGCGGGCACGATATCAGGCAGAACGAGATCGACGCCATTCACAGGTTCTTCGAGCCGTATCAATAAGCGAATCCAGTGGGCTGGTTATTGCCATCCCACTGGCCCCATTCGAATGCGGAGGGTGATAATCCAATAGGCTTATCTCTGGTTGTGAAGCGTTTCTGTTGTGGTAGTTGTTTGCGCGATAAAACCTAAGCGAGTATTCAGCTGTAGCTTGTTGAGGGTTTGCATTCGCATGAACGATGTCGCAGACCTCCGAATACTGATTTGGATTGGCCCACCGGCAAGCTCGGACAATATTGCTAGTGGGACTACCAATCTTCCTGGTGAGCATCACCCTGGTCTTCTCGCTCACGCCTCGCTACACCGCGCAGTCGTGGTTCTTGTCGATACAAGTTCAAAGAATCTCCTCGACCTGGACGCCGCCACCACAAACGGGCTTACCGACAACTCCCGAGTGGAAGGCGAGGTTCGTATCATTCAATCCGATGCGGCGTTGGTGGAGGCGATCAAGGACGGCAATCTGCTTGCTGACCCGGAGTTCGCATCCAACCGCTTCAAGGACCGGCTACTGTCCAGGATTGGATTCGGTGCTAACGCGGCCTCAGGCGACACGGCGGCTGGGGAGGTATTGTCGACTTTCAAGGACGCCGTTCGGGTTCGCGGCGAAGGCTTGACCTACCTCATCGGCGTGGGAGTAGCATCGGACGATGCGGAGAAAGCCGCGCGGCTCGCGAATCTTGTGACGGCCGTTTACATCAAGAAGCAGGTTGAAGCCAAAGTGGCGAGCGCTGTTTCGGCCGGTATCCGCAGTGGCGTCGCGTTGCCATCCTGAAGGCGAGGGGCCCAACCCTCCGTGCCGTTGACGAAACGAGATTTCATCGAGAATGGGGGGCTGTAGGGCGCGATTGTGCCGTCACCGGGTGTGGGCTCCAGCGATGTGCGCAGCGGGCCAGCCTCGAATTGACCGGGGAAAATGCGGAGCTTTATGTCGATGGCGCTGCCGGTCGTGACGCTCAGCAGAAATGTCGATCGAATATAAGTGTGGGTTGTTTCGCCGCTTCCGGACATGCTATTGCGCGTGCCGTCGAGCGGGAAGCTAAAGGATGCAATCTCGTTGAGATATCCTCCGGGTTCGTCCGCCTGAATGAGTGGGAGATTGAAGCCGTTCACGCCGCTGGTCGAGCCGCCGCTGAGTTGAGCCTCGCCCGATATGGTCCAGTGGCTACCTGGTTCGACTTCGCGGTTTGCGGCTATGGAGCCATATATCTGTCGTCCGACATCCGTGAACGTGGCGGTCGCTGTTCCATGAATGCGAACGTCGCCGTAGGGGAGCCCGGCGTCGTCGATGCCCGAGGGCTACCAACTCGTGAGCCAGTCCGTTGATGACACCGGCGTCAAAGGAAGCCATCCAGTCGCGGGTACGCGGAAACAGGTTCTTGGATTCGGGACCCTGCACCGCGAGCAGCAACGGCTTGCCTCCCTGACGAGCGGCGATCTGGGTGGACGTCTGGCCACCCATGCCGCGATTGAGGATAATACGAGGCGGGTCGAACAAAGAGGCCGCCAACGCGGGGTAGGAGTGGTAGGGGGACGATGCGCCGGCGCCCGCTGTCAGGCTATCTCCGAAGGCGACAGCGGAACGTTGTTTCGGCATGGCGCGATGCGCTGGCTGAATTGGACTGACACTGAGACCGAGAAACATGAAAGGCTCCACAGCGATGAATGGGAATGTGATCCTATTTCGATTGGAGCAAGCGGGGAAAATCAGCCGGGTAGCCAAACCCATTTGCCGAAACTAGCCATGGCGGCTTGCGGCAATCGGGCCGCTCAGGCGGTTCGTTCGGAACGGGAGGTGCGGTCGTTGTTCTTGCCCGGCTGTGACCATTGGACGAGATGGTATAAGATCGACTGCAACGGCGACAGCCTAACAACCGGTGTCACGCCATTGCGGAATATGCGTTGTTTCGATCAATCGCGACCCATCGGCTGAGCGTTGCGAAATCAGAGACCAAAGAGCGGAGTTTCGAAATTGAGTGTTGCCTTCGTCAAAGAGGAAAGTGCCGAAGCTGCTTCGGAGACACTTTTGCCTGACCGTCCAATTTCGTCGCATCCGAACCTCGTTACGGAAGCGGGCCTGAAGGCTCTGGAATTGCAACTGCAGCAAGCGCGCGAGGCCTATGATGCCGCGAGCACGATCGAAGATGTAAATGAGCGGCGGCGGCAAGCAGCGAACCCGTTACGGGATCTACGCTACTTTACTACGCGCGTCCGCACGGCGCAGGTTATGCCTGATCCGATTTCATTTGATACCGTTGCCTTTGGAAGCACCGTGACCTTCAGCCGGGACGACGGGCGCGTGCAGACATATCGGGTCGTGGGAGAGGATGAAGCCGATCCCAAAGCCGGATCGATTTCCTTTGTATCTCCGGTGGCGAGAACTCTCATCGGCAAGACGATCGGAGATGTCGTCAGTCTCGGTGGTCAAGAGCTTGAGGTCATCGCCATCGCGTAGATGCGAACATGACGCTCGTACGATTTTCGAGCAGCTTAAGCTTCTCTGAACTCTGAAGCTGGGCGCATCTTCATGTTCTCTTAAGTAATTATCTTGAGATTGTAATCTCCCTGTTCCATGATGGTTGCGATGCGAAGAATTTTCGGGTCGTGCTTCATGACGATCGCTGCAGATCGCCTTAGCCGTGAACATGTTTCTTCGCCGTCGGTTGGTTTACGGCTGTTAGACTTTGATCTTTATTTGTCCCGCAAGTGCGAACTTGCGGTCGATCTGATTTAGGGACGTTGCATGAATTCGGAGTTTGCCGTTCGCCCGATGCGACCCGGTGAGTTAGAGCTAGTGCTCGAGTGGGCACGTCAGGAGGGATGGAATCCCGGCCTCGACGACTCGGTTGCTTTCCACGATGCGGACCCGTCCGGATTTTTCGTTGGCGTGCTAGGGGAGGTGCCGGTCGCCTCGATTTCCGTCGTCAAATATGGCGAAGATTTCGCTTTCCTGGGGCTTTATATCGTCCATCCCGATTTTCGGGGTAAGGGCTATGGCAGGGCCATCTGGAATGCCGGCGTGGCGTCCGCGGAAGGCCGCAGCATTGGGCTGGACGGTGTCCCCGCGCAGCAGGACAATTACCGCAAGGCCGGCTTCGAAGAGGCTTACCGGACGGTTCGCTACGGCGGCGTGATATCGGCCGTGCCTGGGTCAACACTGGCCGCTCAGGCTGTATCGGATAAACTCGACGGATTGCTGCGCTACGACGCAACGATCTTTCCCGCACCGCGGCCGGCGTTTGTGGCGTCATGGTGTGCGGCGCGCAGGGACCGGCATTCGGCGGTGGTGCGCAAGAGCGGCAAGATTCGTGGGTACGGAACTATCCGTCGTTGTTACGACGGCTACAAGATCGGTCCGCTGTTTGCCGCCGACAGGGATAGCGCTGGAGCCTTGCTTTCAGCCCTCACGCCACACGCCAAAGGGGCCAAGGTCTTCATTGACATTCCGACCAGCAATGGCGAGGCGGTTGAGCTTGCCGAGAGCATGGGCTTGGCGCCGGTCTTCGAAACGGCGCGGATGTATCGGGGAACAGCGCCCGTCGTTCCGCTGAAGAATATCTTCGGCGTCACGACGCTGGAACTCGGCTAGTCCATAGGCGAGGCGGGGGCGGTTGAGGCGGCCTTTTGGGGGCGACCTTTTTCGGCGATGGCAATGCCGCCCAAGGCGAGCGAAAGCGCAATCAAATGGAAAGGCTGAAGGCGCTCGCCAAGCAGCGCTACGGATAACAGCGTTCCGAACACCGGCACAAGGTTGATGAAGAGCCCGGCGCGATTTGCGCCGATTGCCTCGACGCCCTTGATATAGAGGATCTGCGCAAGCAAGGAGGCGAAGATTGCTGTGTAGAAGGCAATCAGCCAGCCCTTGTTGTCAGGTAGCCGAACAGCGCCCTGTGTGCTCTCCCAAACAAGAAGCGGCACTGCGGTCAGCGTCGCACCGAGCGCGGGGATAGCCATCAGGGTGCGCCAATCGAGCCGCGGCTTCCAGCGCAGGAAGATGGTGTAGACCGAGTAGGCGGCGACAGCGATCAGCATCAGGCCGTCGCCGTGGTTGAGGCCAAGTTGCAGCAGGGTTGTCAGGTCGCCATGCGCTGCGGTCAATGCGACGCCGCCTAGTGTCATGGCGAAGCCGACGATTTGCGCGGCAGAAACGCCTGTGCGGAAGAAGACGAAATTCAAGAGGAAGATCAGCATCGGAATGCCGGCCTGCTCGATCGCAACATTGATCACGGTCGTATACTTGACGGCCGAGTAAAGCATCGCGTTGAAAAGCGTGTAGCCGATGACGCCGTAAAAGAAGAGCAGCGGCAGATTCCTGCGGACGATCGGCCAGTCGCGTTTCAACTGCGGGACCGAAACGGCGGCTATGAGCGCTGTCGCAAGGAACCAGCGCAGAAACGTCAGCATCATCGGGCTAACGTGACCAAGCGCGAGCTTGCCCGCCACCGCGTTTCCGCCCCAGCAGAGTGCTGCGACGACGAGAGAAATATAGGCGGCGACCTGCACAGGCGATTCTTCCAGATGACGGCGATGCGGTTCTCAACCTCAGAGTATGATTGGCCAATAGCCCGATGATGGCTGATTTGTCACGTAAAAAGCCGATTCCGGCGGCACAACAGGGTCGCTTTCCCCGTGACAAAGCTTTATAGATGCGCGGGTTTGAGAAGGGTGCGGTTAAATCCGCCTTTAACAGGAAGACGTGAATGACGAACGTAGTCGTGGTCGGTTCGCAATGGGGTGACGAAGGCAAGGGCAAGATTGTCGATTGGCTTTCGGAACGTGCGGACATCGTTGTGCGCTATCAGGGCGGACACAATGCAGGCCATACGCTGGTTATCGACGGAACCAGCTACAAGCTGTCGCTTTTGCCATCCGGCGTCGTGCGTCCCGGCAAGATGGCCGTGATCGGCAACGGCGTCGTCGTCGATCCGCATGCGCTGATCGCCGAGATCGAGAAGCTGGAGAAGCAGGGCGTAAAAATCTCTCCCGAGAACCTGCGCATTGCCGACAACGCAACGCTTATTCTTTCGCTGCACCGCGAGCTCGACGCCTACCGCGAAGACGCCGCGTCCAACAGCGGTACGAAAATCGGCACCACGCGCCGCGGCATTGGTCCGGCCTATGAAGACAAGGTCGGCCGCCGCGCCATCCGCGTGATGGATCTCGCTGATCTGGACACGCTGCCTGGTAAGGTCGACCGTATTCTGACGCATCACAATGCATTGCGTCGCGGCCTTGGCGTCGTCGAGGTCAGCCACGACACGATCATGACCGAACTGACGTCGATCGCCGATCGCGTGCTTCCCTACCGCGATACCGTTTGGCTTTTCCTTGACAAGGAGCGCCGCAAGGGCGCCCGCATTCTGTTCGAAGGCGCGCAGGGAAGCCTGCTCGACATCGACCATGGCACGTACCCGTTCGTAACATCTTCGAACACGGTTGCCGGTCAGGCTGCGGCCGGTTCGGGCATGGGCCCAGGATCGCTCGGCTATATCCTCGGCATCACAAAGGCCTACACGACGCGCGTTGGCGAGGGGCCGTTCCCGACCGAGCTGCATGATGACATTGGCCAGTTCCTCGGTGAAAAGGGCCACGAATTCGGCACGGTAACCGGCCGTAAGCGTCGCTGCGGCTGGTTCGATGCGGCGCTGGTGCGCCAGTCGGTTGCAACCAACGGCATTACCGGGATCGCGTTGACGAAGCTCGATGTTCTCGACGGCCTGGACGAATTGAAGATCTGCGTCGGCTACAAGCTCGACGGTGAAGAAATCGATCATCTTCCGGCCAGCCAGGGCGCGCAGGCACGCGTTGAGCCGATCTATGTTACACTTGAAGGCTGGAAGGAATCGACTGTCGGCGCGCGCAGCTGGGCCGATCTGCCGGCCCAGGCAATCAAGTATGTCCGCCAGGTCGAAGAGTTGATCGGGGCGCCTGTCGCTCTCTTGTCTACAAGTCCTGAGCGAGACGACACGATACTTGTGACCGATCCGTTTGAGGACTAAGGTCGTGGGTCATTATTTGTGCGGTTCGCAGGGCGAGCCGCACTCTTAGAGAAAGTACGAATGGCGGATTTTATCGCAGTTATCCGGCGGGCGGTTGACGGCCTGTCTGAAAATACTCCCGAGATGCGGGTGAAAGTCTACGAGCGTGCTCGCGGTGCTGTTCAGCGGCAGCTCGAGAATATGAAGCCGCGCCCACCGGAAGCGATGTTGCAACGGCAGCTTGAAAAGCTCGAAGCTGCAATCCGCGAAGTCGAAGCGGAACATGCCGAAGCCGTTCCGGTCGATGGTGCCTCGCTCGCAGATGAGACTGCCGTTGGGTCAAGCGTCGATGCCGCCCCTGAGCCGGAAGCTGCCGCGCCTGAATCGCTTGCCGACGAAGCCGTAGTCGAGGAGCCGTTGCATGCGACGCCGGTCCACGAAGATCACGTGGAAGCCGAAGAATTGGCAGCACCTGGCTACGAAGAGCCGGCCGACGAGCCTGCGCCTCACTATGAGGAACCTGTCGCTGCCGAGCCGGAGCATACGGCGCAGCAGGAGGAACCTTGGGCGAATGAGGAGCAGGCGGCTCCCGTCGAGGAAGCCGAGCCTGTAGAGCATTGGCAGGCTGCTCATTCCGAAGAGGTTGTCTACGAGGATCGGCGCGGTCAAGAAGAGCATGTTGTCGCGCCCGAGGAGCCGCTGCTCGAACCGGTCGAGCCAACCTATGCTGAATCGGCGCAGCCGATTGCGCGTGACTACGATCTGACCAACCGTCTGGTCGAACCGGTCCTTGGGCTGGACCGTCCTCCGGAGGAATTCGTGGATCGCAGCCAGGAGGAGCCGCTCCAGGCAGATGCCGCCGGGCATTTCGATCCGGTGTGGGCAGAGCCCGTGGAGGAAACACCGGCGCCTCCCGCCAAGGATGCGCAGACGGATTGGGCACTCGAGGAACTCAGGCAGTTTTCGGAAGCAGCGCCAGTTGCTCCCGCAAATGAAGCGGCACGTGCGTTCGAAGACGTCATCGCAGGGATCGACCATACGCCAGGCGGCGTGAAGATGCCCGCCGCGAATGAGGGCTTCTCCTGGGAGTCCGCGGCCTTCGACGACTTGCCGCCGATTGAAAGCGGCAAGAAGGTTCCGATCAACGCCCATTTTGACGACGGCGATCTCTTCTCGGAAATTCATGGGGCGCCGGCAGCAAAATCTGCCTCGGAAACCAATCCGGCCTGGCAGGAGGCAAAGCCACTTCGCGGATACGACAATCGTGGCGTCGTTGCCGAGGATGATGACGGCATTCCGGCGGCCGATCTTGACAGTGCGGTTGCTGCCAAGTTCCAGGGCAAAAACCTCCGTATGGAGCCGAAGCGCCGCCGTTTTGGCATCGGCTCCATCGTTACGATTCTCATTGCGCTGGGCGTGGTCGGTGGTGGCGGATATGCCGCCTGGACCAATAAGGACGCGCTGTCGTCAATGGTGAAGAACCTCGTGAGCGCGGCTCCTTCGCAGGGCACGAAGAACGAGCAGACGCCCACCAAGCCCGGTGCGACAACGCCGCAGACCAGCGAGGCAAAGCCGGCTGAGGCAAACAAGGAAGTTGCTTCCTTGAATGATGGCGCTTCCGTCAACAACAAGTTCAACCAGCGGCTTCTTGTCGATGGTACAGAGGTGGACAGCGGCCCCGCTTCCGTTCCGGGAACGCCGACGGCCGAAGGAAAGTCGGTAGCCGAGCAGAACGTTGCAGCGGCGGATACGACCCCGCCAGTGACCTCGACGACGCCCGCAACGAATGCCCCGCCTGCGACTGCGCCAGCGGCGCCTGGAGCTACGCAAGCTGCGCCGGTAGGTTCCACCGAGAAGATGTTCCTATACGAGGAGCGGATCGGTCAGAGTTCGCCGACCGCCATCCAGGGGTCCGTCGTCTGGAGTCTCCAGCACGAGGCAGGTTCCGACGGCAGGCAGGAAGCGACGGTACAGGCGACTGTAACCGTTCCGGAACGCAATCTGTCGGCACAGCTGACGTTCAAGCGCAACTCCGATCCGTCGCTGCCGGCCAGCCATATCGTCGAGGTGGTCTTCTCGCTGCCGCCGAATTTTGAAGGCGGCGCCATCGAAAGCGTTCAGCGTATTTCGATGAAGCGCACCGAACAGGATCGCGGCGACGCCCTGATTGCTGTGCCTGCAAAGATTACCGACGATTTCCACATGATCGCCCTTAACGACTATCCGGACGCGCGCAAGGCGAACCTCGATCTCCTTTCAAGCCGCGACTGGATCGATATTCCGATCACGTATCGCAACGGTCGCCGTGCACTTCTGACAATGCAGAAGGGCACTACGGGCGCTGAGGCGTTCAACGCCGCGATTAAGGAATGGGCCGCTTTCGGCGATGTATCGACCAGTCAGTAGGCGACTATCGAATCGACAAAAAGAAAGGGCGGGACCAAATGGTCCCGCCCTTTCTGTTTAAACTACGATCGAGCGTTACGCCGTCGCTTCCACCACCCGAACGGCCTTGGCGCGTTCGAGAGCTTCCTTGCGAACGGCGTCCTGAACCTTCTCGAATGCGCGGACTTCGATCTGACGAACGCGCTCGCGGCTGATGTCGAACTCCGACGAGAGGTCTTCCAGCGTTACCGGATCTTCAGCGAGACGACGCGCCTCGAAGATACGGCGTTCACGGTCGTTCAGAACGCTCATCGCCTTCGCCAGCATACGGCGACGGGTGTCGAGTTCGTCCTGCTCGATCAGAACCTCTTCCTGACTGTCATGGTCGTCGACGAGCCAATCCTGCCATTGGCCGGACTCGCCTTCCGAGGCCTTGATCGGTGCGTTCAGCGACGCGTCGCCCGACAGGCGGCGGTTCATCGAGACGACCTCCTCCTCGGAGACGTTCAGCTTGGTGGCAATCTCAGCGACGTGTTCCGGCTTCAAGTCACCGTCGTCAATGGCCTGGATACGGCCCTTGAGGCGACGCAGATTGAAGAACAGTCGCTTCTGATTGGCGGTCGTACCCATCTTCACCAGGGACCAGGAACGCAGGATGTATTCCTGGATCGAGGCCTTGATCCACCACATGGCATAGGTGGCAAGACGGAAACCGCGTTCCGGATCGAACTTCTTGACGGCCTGCATCAGGCCGACGTTCCCTTCGGAGACGACTTCGCCGATCGGCAAGCCATAGCCGCGATAGCCCATCGCGATCTTCGCAACGAGGCGCAGGTGGCTGGTGACGAGTTTGTGTGCGGCTTCGCGATCGCCGTGTTCCGCATAGCGCTTCGCGAGCATATATTCCTGCTGCGGCTCCAGCATCGGGAACTTGCGAATCTCGTCGAGATAACGATTGAGACCGGCTTCGCCGGCGGTAATGGACGGCAAGTTATTTCGGGCCATAAAAGCACCCTCCTATCTGAATTCCGGTTCCCGATGGAACGCGCCCCTGCGTCGAAAGGCAAACCGGGACGTGCGGCTTTATCCAAGCCCGCACTAAGTCAATGTACAGATAAGTATGGCGGAACAGGGGTTCAAGGCCGCACGCCCTTTCACGAAGGCGTTACTCCGGCTAGGCCCTTAGGGCGTTTGCCAGTTCCTCCATGTCCTCTGGCAGTTGCACTTCGAAGTGCATAACCTCGCCGGTGCGCGGGTGCTCGAATTGCAGCAGGTAGGCGTGGAGCGCCTGTCTTCCGAAGGCGTTCACAGTCTTCCTGGCAGCATCCGGAAGCAGGTTTGCCTTGGTTTTGAAACCTGCTCCGTAGACCGTATCGCCGAGCAGCGGGTGGCCGATATGTGCCATGTGCACGCGGATCTGATGGGTGCGGCCGGTTTCGAGGTGGCACTCGACAAGCGAGGCAAGTGATGTCGCGTCGGGGTTCTCATGGAAGCGCTCGAGAACTTCGTAGTGCGTGATTGCCTCGTCGGCATCCTGCGTTTCGGGCCGCTTCACGGCCCGGCGCGTACGGTCGCCGACGGAGCGGCCGAGCGGGGCATTGATGGTTCCGGTCAACGAGCGAGGACGGCCCCAGACGATCGCCTGGTAGGCACGCTCCAGCGGCATGGTCCGCCCGTGATCGGCAAACTGAAGCGACAGGTGGCGATGAGAGATATCGTTCTTGGCGACGACCATTACGCCCGTGGTGTCCTTGTCCAGCCGGTGGACGATGCCCGGACGACGCACGCCGCCGATGCCCGACAGACTGTCCCCGCAATGATAGATTAGCGCGTTGACGAGTGTGCCCGTCCAGTTGCCAGCCGCGGGGTGCACCACCAGGCCAGCCGGTTTGGAGATGACGATGACGTCGTCGTCTTCGTACAGAATATCGAGCGGGATATTCTCACCCTGCGGCGTCGGATCCTCAGGCTCAGGCAGCAGGATCTCAAAGGTATCGCCCGGACGCACCTTTTTCTGCGGATCGGCGACGACCTTACCGGCCACCGAGACCTGGCCTTCCTTGATCAGCACCTTCACGCGGCTGCGCGAAAACTCTTCGCCAAGCTGTGCCGTCATCCACGCGTCCAGACGGCCTTCAGCGTTCTCGTCAGCGGTGAGGACTTTTCTAATGCCGGATGCTTGTTTAAAGGGGTCGCTCAAGACGCTTCTTCTCCGAATGATTTATAGAACGGAACGCCACATATGACGAATATCCAGCCAGACGACGATCAGGACGAAAAGCCCCTTGATCCGGCGATGGAACGTGTCCGGCGCAAGATGATCCGCCTGCAGATCGTCTCAGGCATCATCATGTTCGTGAGCCTTATGGCTGTCTTCGGCGCCGTTGTCTACAAGACGATGCGGGCTCCTGCGAAGGAACCCGTGGCCGCAACATCCACGGCCGTTCCCTCCGATGCGCCGGTGCATGTGACGGCAACGCTGCCGCCGGGTTTTGTCATCCAGTCCTCGTCGCTCTCGGGAGGCCAGATCATGTTCTTCGGGGCCACAGCCAACGGAATTAAGAAGTCGCTTGTCGTCGACATCCTGTCGGGGCACATTGTTGCCGATGTGACGATTAACGGCGGCTAGGGCGATGCCTTCTCGCCTCATAGCCATCGAGAGTGCCGACGATCCGCGCATCACCGACTTTCGTGACATTCGCGAGCGCGATCTCACCGGCCGGCATAACCGCTTCATCGCGGAGGGTACGGTGGTGCTTCGGCTGCTGGCGGAGGCGAGCCGCAGCGGCAGCTTTGCTACTGAAAAAGTGCTGTTGCTCAAGAACCGTGTCGATGGCGTCGCTCCAATCCTCGAGAGGTTACCGGACAATGTGCCGGTTTATGTCGCCGAGGCGGAGGTTCTGGACCGGATCGTCGGATTTCATCTGCATCGCGGCGTGCTGGCGCTCGGCAGGCGCGAGGTGGCTGAATTCGATCTTATCGACCGACTGCCGGCGCGTTCGTTGGTTCTCGTGGGATGCGGCATTTCCAACCATGACAATGCCGGGTCCATGTTCCGCAATGCGGCCGCCTTTAAGGCGGACGGTGTCTTTCTAGACGAGACGTCGTGTGACCCGCTCTACCGGAAGGCACTGCGCGTGTCCGTCGGCTCCGTGCTCAGCGTTCCTTACGAACGGAAGGGCACGGCGCTTGACGTGCTGACACGGCTTGCGGCGAACGGCTTTTCAATCTGGACGCTTTCGCCCCGCGGCGAGACCGACATTCGGGCCATACCACCGGCGGAGCGCATGGCACTGGTTGTGGGTACAGAAGGCGAGGGGTTACCTCCCGCGGTGCTGGAGCGCTTCCGCAGCGCGCGCATCCCACAATCGCAAGGATTGGACAGCTTGAACGTGGCGACGGCAACGGGCATTGCTCTCTTCGCCATGTCATCGGCTGCAGCACTGATCTGATTTCAGCCCGGCTCGGACAAGATCGTGGCCGCGCGCTGCGCGAGGTTGATGCGCTCGCCATCCTGAGCGTCGGTGGCGTCCGGCAGAAGGTCGCGGATCGGCGAGGAGGGGCCTTCGTTGATGGCGGTCAACGCAACCATGCTTGCAGCGATGCCGGCGATCTCCTCGCGTATCGCGCCGTCGTGGCCAGAGTCGGATTTCGCTTTCAGAAGTTGTTCTGAGACGGCGGCACTGCGCTTGCGCACTTCGTCGCTCAGGCGCGCTGCAATCGCTGCGGTATCGAGTTCGGTTGTCATCGTTTCCTCTGTTGCCCGCTCCTGCGAAACCGAATCTGCGATTACAGGCGGGAGGCCTGCGCCGCGGAGCGCGCGGTTTGCTTTGCGCAGTTCAGCGTTCACGGCCTTGACCTGTTCCTTCAGCTTGGCAATTTCCTGCTGGCGGCGTCGGAGGAGTGCATCCTTGTCGGCCACCGATGCCGCATCGCGGTCCGCCTGGTCCTTGAGCCGGATGACTGCGTGCTCGTGCTGGGCGAGCGCCTGCTCCGCATCCTTCGCGCGCTTCTGCAACAGGCTCACGTCCTGGCGAAGATTGTCCCGCTCGACGCGGATCGCGTTTGCTTTGAATGTCACACTCTCGATTTCGGTCTCGCGCGCCGCCAAATCGATCTTGAGATTGTCGGTCTGCTCTGCAAGCTTGTTGAGGCGCATGCGAAGAACGTCTAGCTCGCCTTCCTTGGCGGCGCTTGCCTGCTCGGCAATGTGAAGGCTGGTCTTCAGCTGGCTGATATAGTTCTCGTCCTTGCGCAGGTGCGAGCGCTGTTCCGCAGCTTCGACACTCATGTCGCTGATTTGGGCCTGCAGCCCACCGATCTCGGCGGCAAACCGTCCCGCATCGAGCGCCAGCGCGTCATGCTTCAGTTGCAGCGCCAGCGACTTTTCGCGCTCGCGCACGAGGTCCTGTGTGGTCTTGGCATTTTCCGCGGCATAAAGGGCCCGGACCATATCCTTCTGTGCCCGCACTTCCTGCGGGCTGAGCGGCATCGTCGCGCGCATCCGATTTTCCGTGTACCAGACAATGCGGCGGTGAACAGCAGGCGACACCAGGAAAACGAGGAACGCTGCCGTCAGGAAGCCCAATCCGAACAAGAGAGCATATTCGATCACGGCGTCGCCACGGCTTCCAGGGGTTGATTTGCGTCAGGACCAATGATTAAGCGGACCTGACGCGTAGGGCAAGTGGCGGAAAGGTAACGGCGAGCGAGAGTTCGCTGGCGCGGATGGAAATCAGAAAGGATTCCAGGTTGGGTTCGGCGTCACCTTGAGGTAGCCGACATTCAGTCCGAGGCGCGCGCCGACGCCGGTGCGGATCGGCACGACAAGCACGTTATCGTTCTTGAGAAGAGTCATGCCGAAGCCAGCGATCACGAAGGCCTGACCGCTGACGCCGCCGAAGCGCGCGTATATGGCGTCTGTCGAGGGCAGGTCATAGACCAGCATCATGACTCGCGTGCCCTGACCGCCGTAATCAATGCCGAGCGACGGACCCTGCCAGTAGAGCGGATGTTCGCCAGCATTCTTTGTGTTCAACTGGCCCTCGCCGTATGTGAGGCCGGCGATGAAGGCGCCAGAGCCTTCCTGGCCGAGAATGTAGCCGTTCGGAAGGCCGTATTTCTGAAAGGCCGCTTCGATCACCTTGGCCAGCCCGCCACTCGTCGAGCCGAAAAACGAGTGCCCGGCGTCGACGATTTCCTGCATCGAATACTGGCCACCGTTGGACTGTTGCTGTGCCGTTGCCTTGGTCGGAACAAGGATGAGGGGCGAAAGGGTCAGCGCAACAAAGAGTCGGCAGATGGCGGAAAATCTTCCGAGGAAATGGGAGCGCATGGTGTCATCCGTTCATCATGGTCGGTACGATGAGCCGTTTCCGGCGTTTGATTCATTTTGCGCGTATGGTCTTAACAATCGGTTTACCAAATATGGTGTCATTATGGCGCCGAGTGCGGCCGCAAACTTCGCGCAATTTTGATGATGCAAGATAGACGGCGGAATGATCTTGCCGCCCCTGGAGACGATGATGTCGAAGAATCCAAACCTCACCCTGACCGGCCCGGACCTGGCAGCGCTTCTGTGCAGTCGCGTCTGCCATGACGTTATCTCGCCGGTCGGTGCAATCAACAACGGTCTGGAGCTTCTGGACGAGGGCGGCGCCGATGCCGACGCGATGGATCTTATCAGGACAAGCGCGCTCAACGCCTCTGTCCGTCTGAAGTTCGCCCGGCTCGCCTTTGGTGCTTCCGGATCGGTCGGGGCTTCGATCGATACCGGTGAAGCCGAACGCGCGGCAAAGGACTTCGCAGCCGCCGAGAAGAAGACCGAGGTTGTCTGGACTGGTCCGCGTGCGATCATCGCCAAGAACCGCGTCAAGTTGCTGCTCAATCTCTTCCTGGTGGCCTATTCGTCGATTCCACGCGGCGGCGTCATCGAAGTCACGCTTGAGAACCCCGAGCTTGACGCAAAATTCAAGATCGTCGCGAAGGGCAAGCTGATGCGCCTGCCGCCGAAATTCGTGGAGATTTCGACCGGGGAAATCGAGGAAGCCATCGATGCCCATTCGATCCAGCCGTATTATACGGTGCTGCTCGCTGACGAATGCGGCATGGCGCTCGGCCACGGCGCAACCACGGAAGAGCTGACATTTACCGCTGACGTTGTCGCTGTTTGATGAAGACCTCGGCCCGTTTCGGCTCGTCGAGGTAATAAATCCTTAGCCTAATGTTTCTATCCTTGGCTGGTAAGACGCCAGCCGGGACAGAAGCTGGGGCAAGGAGCAGCCATGCAGAGGTTTATGATCGCCGACTCGTCGGATGTCGTTCGGAAGGTGGGAAAGCGCATCCTTTCCGAGCTCGACTTTATGGTCAGTGAAGCCTCGAGTGCCGTTGAAGCTCTCGCCAACTGCCAGGTTCAACTCCCCGAATACCTCATCGTCGATTCCGGTATGGACAATGCACTCGAGCTGATTTCGACCATTCGCGGCATGGAAGGCGGCAAGGAGGTCAAGATCTACTATTGCGTGGTCGAGGCCGATCTCAAGAAGCTGATGATGGGCAAGCGGGCAGGGGCGACCGATTTTCTACTCAAGCCGTTCGACCGCAAGATTCTCACGGCCGTTTTCGGCAACCGTGCGATCGCCGCATAGTTTCCAAGATCTCTCAACCGACCGAAGCCGCCTCCGGGCGGCTTCTCCATGTATCCAAAACGGCTTGCATGCCAAAAACAGAAATCCCGCCACAACGGACGGGATTTCTTTAAGCTTGGCAAAGGGGATGAAACGTCAGGCGGTTTCGGCGTACTCGGCACCATCCGGCTCGCGCAGAACGTAGCCGCGGCCCCAGACAGTTTCGATATAATTTGCGCCGCCGGCAGCATTTGCGAGCTTCTTGCGCAGCTTGCAGATAAAGACGTCGATGATCTTCAGTTCCGGCTCGTCCATACCGCCGTAGAGGTGGTTCAGGAACATTTCCTTGGTGAGCGTGGTGCCCTTGCGGAGCGAAAGCAGCTCCAGCATCTGGTATTCCTTGCCCGTCAGGTGGACGCGCTGGCCGCCGACTTCGACGGTCTTTGCATCGAGGTTGACGATCAGCTCGCCGGTCATAATGACGGACTGGGCGTGGCCCTTGGAACGGCGGACAATCGCATGAATGCGCGCGACCAGCTCGTCCTTGTGGAAAGGCTTGGTCATGTAGTCGTCAGCGCCGAAACCAAGGCCGCGAACCTTGTCTTCAATGCCGGCCATGCCGGACAGAATCAGGATCGGTGTCTTGACCTTGGACAGGCGCAGAGTGCGAAGCACTTCATATCCGGACATGTCGGGAAGGTTCAAATCGAGAAGGATGATGTCGTAATCATACAACTTCCCGAGGTCGACGCCTTCTTCACCGAGATCGGTGGTGTAGACGTTAAAACTTTCTGATTTGAGCATCAATTCGATGCTCTGCGCTGTCGCGCTATCATCTTCGATGAGTAGTACCCGCATTCTTATCCCCTTTACCGCCGCCGAAAGGTGGTCTGGCCCCCTACGCGATACCGAATATGTCACTGCGTGATTTGGAAGCTGCCACGAAATGGTTAACAAATTCTGATTCACTCTGGCAAGAGGTAATCAATTTATTAAATAATTTGTCCATTCCGCTGTTTTCCAACGAGAATTCGCAAAGCCAAATCCTTAACTTTTACATTAAGAACGGCTGGTAAGCGATTCATTCGACTCACCAATGAAACGGTATCGGAAATCGCGTAGTTGTGTTTACCGACCCTTAAATCATCGGTACTATCATTAACGATGCCCGTAAACGAAAGGTTACCAGCGGTAGGTTTTTGTTAATACCGACGGAAATTTTTTCGGCAGTCCGTGTCAAAGCGGCCCGCCGGGGCGATTTAAAGTGGAGCAGGGGTCTCGCATCACTGGAGTAATGCGTATGAAGTCGCGTGAGAGCCTAGTTCGCCTGAAGGAATTTCAGGTGAACGAAAAACGTCGCCAACTGCAGCAATTGCAGATGATGATGTCCGAATTTGAGCGGATGACGAAGGATCTGGAGAGCCAGATCGTCGTCGAAGAAAAAAAGTCCGGCATTTCCGACCCGAATCACTTCGCCTATCCGACTTTCGCGAAGGCAGCTCGCCAACGCGCGGATAATCTTCAGGTCTCGATCAAGGAGCTGAAGATGCAGGAAGAGTCGCTGGAACAGGCGCTCGAAGAGATGCAGGCGGAATATGCACGTGCAGCCGCGCTGGAAGAGCGCGACGGCGCAGTCCGGGCAAGAGCCTGAAGGCAGGAAACGGGCGCTACTTGGCGCTTGGGCATCGCCTCGAAAAAAGCCATGCATGATGGGCTGTCGCGTCCGTCATACATGGCTTTTCCTGTTTGCAATGCTAGCCGTTGACGACGTCGCGCCATTCCTCGTGACGTTGTGCTTGCGCCTTGAAGAAAGGGCATAGCGGAAAGATCTTCCATCCGCCTTTGCGTGCTTCCTCGACTGCATGCAGCGCAAGTGCCTGGCCAACGCCTTTGCCGCGCAACGCATCGGGAACGCCGGTGTGGTCAATGATGACGAGTTTGGGCGAAGTCCGGGAGTAGGTCATTTCGGCCTGGTGGCCTTCCACCTCTGCGACGTAGCGGCCGCCGGAAGCATTCTCTTCGTTCTTGATGTCCATTGCCATTCCTCATCAATATTTCGCTATTGGTGGAAATTGGCATGTCGTCTCAGCCGCGCCAAGCCGGCCGACAAGGACACTGTGTTCGATGAGACGCGCGGTAGGGGAGATTGCTGCCGGTACTAGGCCGGCAGCGATTTCTGGTCACCGATCGAGTTCCTGCCGAGTGGTCCATGGGGCAGAAAAGCTATGGTGAGGCTTCTAGCAGCTGATGGAAGCAGGGCATCATCTGGCTGCGTTAATGATTTCGGGCCGTCTGTGGATCCTCCTCAGGAGATCCGATCGGCCCGAAACGTAGAATTCGTTGCCCGGAAGGGCTTGTCAGTGACGATACTGCTGGATGCGCGTTGTGCGCAAACCGGCAAGGCCGTGGCTGTTAATGGAAGACTGCCAGGACAGAAACTCTTCGACAGTCAACGTGTAACGCTCGCAGGCTTCTTCCAAGCTCAACAGGCCACCACGAACCGCCGCTACAACCTCTGCTTTGCGGCGGATAACCCAGCGCCTTGTGTTCGGCGGCGGCAAATCCGCAATCGTCAGCGGGCTGCCATCGGGGCCGATGACATATTTTACTCGGGGACGTATCATTTCGGTCATTGGACTCTCTACACAACTCAAGACCACGGCAGCCACTCTAGCTTGTCACATTTAAGAATTGCCTAAGCGCATCGTAACACTTTGATAAGAAATTTAGGCGTCGACCGGCCAAGAAGCGATTTGCGTCCGTTGCAGACTTCCCCAGCGTAAATTTGTGGTGAGCGCATAGGAGCCATGCGTAATGGTCGGTGGGCAATTGATAATCGCCAATTTATAAGCGCTGCAACATAGTTGTGAGCGCAAGAATTCGTCTCCGTTCTTACTGTAGTGTCCGGAATGACCAAGGCTGTTTGCTTCGTATCCTTTTGATACGGAGGCTTTTGCTTTTCTCGGATGCTGTGCGACCTCTCTAGGGTCGGCAGATGAAGAAGTTGAGCCGAAGGTTGCCGCCGAGGGACAAGAGAATGAAGAGACAAGAACGTGCCGTCCGCGGCGGCGCGGGCGATACTGTTTTTTCGCGGATCGCGTCTGGGCAGAAAATGTCCATGGAACGATTCAGCGACTACGTCGCCGAAATAGCAACAGAGGCTGGATTCAATCACTACTTGCTGGCCGAATTTCCGCGCGGAGACCGCAGCGGCTTCGTCAGCAACTATCTTGTCGGCAATTGGCCACAAGAGCTCGTCAATTTCTATGAGGAAGCAGACCTCTTCTATTGCTGCAAGCTTATCGCTGCTCTCAAAAGGACGGCGATGCCGGTCTTTTGCGATAACCCGCCTTTCGAGAGCGCGGCGGCAAATCAAGAGAACCAGCAGCTGACGACACTCTTCAGGGTGCATGGCCTGAAAAGCACCTTTGCGTTTGCTTTGCATGACATGCATTTGCGGCAGTACGTTTTTGTGTTCTCGGGGGATCGCGTGCGCCTAACCCGTGCGGAGGCGATGGAGCACGTTTTTCGTGCGATGGAATTCCTAGAGTTATACGGACAGCAGAACCCTCCGGAGCAGCCCACGGAAAGCCTCAGCAACCGGGAAGTCGAATGCCTGCGCTGGTCGGCCGCGGGAAAGAGCAGTGAAGAGATCGCGATTATTCTTGATCTCTCCGCCCATACAGTCGTCGGCTATTTGAAGAGTGCGATGCGAAAGCTCGATTCCGTCAATCGCATGCAGGCAATTGCCCGCGCATTCCGCTATCGCCTGCTCTAGGCATCATCGATCTAATTTACAGCATGATTGCTGAGAGTTCGGTCTTCGTGGCTCCAAACTCATATTGCGCACTGCCGTCATGCAGGAGGGCCAGCCAATCCCCTTCAGTCAGTGACACCAGCGCGCACGCAGTATGGCGCGCCGCGCCAGCCGAAGCCGGGCCAACAGCGGATGCAAGTGCCGTTGTGCGGTTTGCTTCTACCACTGCCGCGTGCCCGTAAGAAGATAATGTGCTTGCTGTCAGCAGCAGGATGTAGAGACCGGTCTCCGGAATAAGCAGGCGATCGCCGACGCCGGACGGAACGACCGGGCCGAGGGTGAAGCCGCCCTGCAGCACATGAAAATCGCTGAAACCGGTTCGGCTGCCGGATGCCGGTGTGGATGTTCCTGCGGCCAAGGACACCCGCGCGATCGGCCTTGCTGGAGTTCTCACGGCACCTCGGGGTGAAATTGTCAGAGCAGTCAGCCAATCGCTGCCGTCGCCGCTGACCTTAACGGAAAACTCGTCGCTTCCGGTGAGACCCATTTCCGCCCGACCCGACCATGCAGTCTGAAACAGCAGGGTGCCAGTTTCCGCGGTGGCGGACTTGTTCACCTTCAACTGGTGTCCAGTGCCAGAATGAGTGAAGAGACTTGCGTCCGAACACGCGGTTGACGGCATCGGGCGATGCGTTGACGCCGATCACAGGAACGGAACCGTCGTCATCAAGCGATATCGCCCGCCACGCGTCGTTGCTGAGGGCACGGAGTTGGCCTTGCGTCATGAAAAAGGCTCGCCAGCCCGTCTTCGGCTCGATGTAGATTCAGGCGCCGTCCTGGCGCGTCCTTTCCGGACCATGCGCCACCGGCTCCTTCGGCAACGAGATAGCATTGCCCCTCGGAAGCGTCGGACGGTGGAAGGGAGGGCTCGCCCGCGATCGAGAGTTGGACAATGGCATCGAGACGTTGCAGCGCCTCGTTGTGGGTCACGTGCTTTTGTGCCTGGGACGGTAGGATGTAGGGCAGGGCGAGATTGTTCGTCTGGTCAGACACGGCTTGCCGCTCCCGGAATCGCCGGTGCTGTCCGGCGTGGTTTCATTCACCGAGAATCCTAGATGCCGTGAACGGGGCGTGGACCGCGAGGCGCGCGTCCTGCTGATTTTGCTTGGTTTTTCGACGGGGTTACGCCCGCTGCAGCGCGGATTTGGTGCTGCCCCAGGAAATGAAGCTCGGGTTGGCGAAGTCGCTGTCATGCGCCTGTGAGGTCTTGCCGTAGGTCAGCGGCAATCCGTCCAGCGTGACCGTCGAGCCACCCGCGGCGCGCAACACGGCGTCGCCGGCAGCCGTATCCCACTCCATCGTGCGCGTGAAGCGCGGATAGACGTCAGCCAGCCCTTCGGCCAGCATGCAGAATTTCAGGGAAGAACCGATGTTGGTGCATCGCGAGATGGCGTTTGCCGCAAGAAAGACGTCCGTCTCGGGGCTATTGTGGGATCTGCTTGCCAACGCCGTCCGGTCGGACGGTTGCGAGCGCACCTGGATAGCTGTCCGCCGGCTCACCTGAAAATGCTCATCGACCAAGAGCTTCTCGGCCCTGTCGTTCTCGCCGGCAAAGGCGACGCCAAGGGCAGGGGCGTAGACGATCCCGGCAAGAGGGCGTCCGTCGCTGATGAAGGCGATATTCACGGTGAATTCGGGCCGCTTGTCGATGAATTCCCGAGTGCCGTCCAGCGGGTCCACAAGGAAGAACGACCTGCCGATCACAGGGGTGTTGCCAGCCGCCACCGATTCTTCCGCGATAATCGGCGTGTTGGGGAAGGCTGCTTCAAGCTGTGCGATGATAATGCGCTCGGCCCGCTCGTCGGCGATGGTGACCGGGCTGTTGTCAGCCTTCCTGGCCGACGGGCATCCCTCAAGGTACACCTGCATGATTTCCTTGCCCGCTTCGAGAGCGGCGCGCTCAAATGTTTCGAGCATTGCTCGCCTTCCGGATGTCACATGTCGCGCCTGTGTAAAGCGCTTTGCTCTATATAGGCAATTCTTCCGGCGATGGGAATCGTATCCCGCGTAAGTTCGCCGTGTGCATTTGGTCGCGTTTCAAAAATGCGAAGCGATGCTTCCATGAAGAGAATTCCAGCTACGCTGGCAGCGACTGGCCTCCGGCATCTGTGCCGTTTACAGTCAAAAAGCGCTTTCTTGAGCTCTGCGTGCCAAAAAAAGCGAATTCCTGACCGTAAAAAAGTCATTTTCACTAAAACGGCAAAGAACTTTGGAGCTTTGCGATTTTGCACTTCCCTTTTGGTTTGAAAGCGGTATGAAATCCTAAAACAAGGGCTCATCAAAGGCTCTAATAACAAGAGATGCTGGCTGAAGCGGTCTGCATCCAGGGGAAATGACATATGGAATATTTTGTCCAGCAGCTCGTTAATGGGCTGACTCTTGGATCCATCTATGGCCTTGTGGCTATTGGCTATACGATGGTTTACGGCATTATCGGCATGATCAACTTCGCCCATGGCGATATCTTCATGCTTGGCGGTTTTGCCGGCCTTATTGTCTTTCTCGTCCTCACTTCCATGTTCGCGGGCCTTCCGGTTGCAGTTCTGCTCCTGGTCATGCTGCTCATTGCGATGCTGATGACGAGTTTGTGGAACTGGACGATTGAGCGTGTTGCTTATCGTCCGCTGCGCGGATCCTTCCGTCTCGCGCCGCTGATCACCGCGATTGGCATGTCGATCACGCTGTCGAACTTCATTCAGGTCACGCAGGGTCCGCGCAACAAGCCGATTCCGCCGCTGGTCAGCACCGTCTACAACATTGCCGGCATTTCCATTTCGCTGAAGCAGATCGTCATTATCCTCATTACGGTCGTGCTGCTGACGGTGTTCTGGTATCTTGTCAATCACACGTCTCTCGGCCGTGCCCAGCGCGCAACCGAGCAGGACCGCAAGATGGCGGCTCTTTTGGGCGTCAATGTCGATCAGACGATTTCCATCACCTTCATCATGGGTGCGGCGCTCGCTGCGGTCGCAGGCACGATGTATCTGATGTATTATGGTGTCGTGAACTTCAACGATGGCTTCGTACCGGGTGTGAAGGCGTTCACCGCGGCCGTTCTCGGCGGCATCGGTTCGCTTCCGGGCGCTGTTCTGGGCGGGTTGATGATTGGCCTGATCGAGTCGCTGTGGTCGGCTTACTTCACCATCGCGTACAAGGATGTGGCGACATTCGCCATCCTCGCTTTCGTGCTGATCTTCAAGCCGACGGGTATCCTGGGCCGGCCGGAAGTCGAGAAGGTTTAACGTCATGGAAAATGTTGTACGTTCCGCTGACAAGCCCGCCAAAGCCGGACTTGTCCAGACGGGTATTAAAGAAGCCCTGTTCGCAGCCCTGATCGCGTTCGGCATGTTCGTGCTGTATGTCGGTCTGAAGACCGATCAGAACATCAGCAACGAGCTCATTATCATCCAGCGCTGGGGCCTGCTGGCCATCTTCGTCGCGATTGCTGCCGTCGGCCGCTTCCTGATGGTCGTTTTTGTGAAGCCGCATCTGGATGCCCGCAAGCTGAAAAAGGCACGCAGTGGCGAGCTGGACATCTCGACCGAGAAGGGCTTTTTTCACACGCATTTTCTGAAGATCGCGCTCGTGGCGCTGCTGCTCTATCCCCCGTTCATCTACGCTGTTGCTGGCCCGCAGGGTTCGCTGAAGTGGGTGGATAACTTTGGTATCCAGATCCTGATCTACGTGATGCTGGCCTGGGGGCTGAACATCGTTGTCGGTCTCGCCGGCCTACTCGATCTCGGTTACGTCGCGTTCTACGCAATCGGAGCGTATTCTTACGCGCTTCTATCCAGCTATTTCGGACTGTCGTTCTGGGTGCTGCTGCCTCTGTCCGGTATTTTGGCAGCGCTGTGGGGTGTCATTCTGGGCTTCCCTGTCCTGCGCCTGCGTGGTGACTACCTCGCGATCGTAACGCTGGCCTTCGGTGAAATCATTCGTCTCGTGATTATCAACTGGACGGATCTCACCAAGGGCACGTTCGGCATCTCGGGTATTCCAAAGGCAACGCTTTTCGGCATTCCCTTCGATGCGAGCGCCGGCGGCTTTGCGAAGCTCTTCCATCTGCCGATGTCCTCGGCCTACTACAAGATCTTTCTGTTCTACCTGATCCTGGCCCTTTGCATGCTGACCGCCTATGTGACGATCCGCCTGCGCCGGATGCCGATTGGCCGCGCATGGGAAGCCCTGCGCGAGGATGAAATCGCCTGCCGCTCCCTTGGCATCAACACGACGACGACGAAGCTCACGGCCTTTGCAACAGGCGCCATGTTTGGCGGCTTCGCGGGCTCCTTCTTTGCTGCCCGCCAAGGCTTCGTTTCTCCAGAATCGTTTGTCTTCCTGGAATCGGCTGTCATCCTCGCCATCGTCGTTCTCGGCGGCATGGGTTCGCTGACGGGTATTGCGATTGCCGCAATCGTCATGGTCGGCGGCACGGAACTGCTGCGTGAGATGGATTTCCTGAAAGCGATTTTCGGACCGGACTTCACACCTGAGCTCTATCGCATGCTGCTGTTCGGTCTGGCGATGGTCGTCGTGATGCTGATCAAGCCGCGCGGTTTCGTGGGATCGCGTGAACCGACAGCCTTCCTCAAGGAGCGCAAGGCCGTATCCGGAAGCTTCACCAAGGAGGGCCACGGTTGATGAGCTCTCAGGAAATCAATATGACCAGCGATACTCTGCTCAAGGTCGAGCACCTGTCGATGAAGTTCGGCGGCCTGATGGCGATTAACGACTTCTCATTTGAAGCTAAGCGCGGCGACATTACCGCACTCATCGGCCCGAACGGCGCCGGCAAGACGACGGTCTTCAATTGTATCACCGGCTTTTACAAGCCAACGATGGGGATGATCACGCTGAAGCAGAAGGGCGGCAAGGAGTTCTTGCTGGAACGCCTTCCGGACTTCCGAATCACCAAAGAAGCTAAGGTCGCCCGCACGTTCCAGAACATTCGGCTGTTTTCCGGCCTGACGGTTCTCGAAAATCTACTCGTCGCCCAGCACAACAAGCTGATGAAGGCGTCCGGATTCACCGTGATGGGTCTCGTGGGCATCGGGCCGTATCGGACCGAGGCGAAGAACGCCATCGAACTGGCGCGCCACTGGCTTCAGAAGGCTGATCTCATCGATCGCGCCGATGACCCGGCTGGTGATCTGCCTTACGGCGCTCAGCGCCGGCTCGAGATCGCGCGCGCCATGTGTACCGAACCGGAGCTTCTGTGCCTCGACGAGCCCGCCGCTGGCCTCAATCCCCGCGAGTCGGCTGCGCTGAACGCGCTGCTGCGCAGCATCCGTACGGACAGCGGCACGTCGATCCTTCTGATTGAGCACGACATGTCGGTGGTCATGGAAATTTCCGACCATGTCGTCGTGCTGGAATACGGCCAGAAGATTTCCGACGGCACGCCTGAAGAAGTGAAGCACGATCCGCGGGTTATCGCGGCCTATCTCGGTGTCGAGGACGAGGAAGTGGAAGAAGTGATTGCAGCCGTAGAGAACCTCGAAGGAGGCTCGCACTAATGACTGGTCAGCCACTTCTAAACGTTCAGGGCGTTGAAACCTATTACGGCAACATCCGGGCCCTGGCCGGAATCGACGTCGAGGTCCATCGGGGCGAGATCGTCAGCCTGATCGGTGCCAACGGCGCCGGCAAGTCGACGCTGATGATGACGATTTGCGGAAGCCCGCAGGCACGCGTCGGCTCGGTAATCTTCGATGGGCAAAACATCACGCGTTTGCCCACGCACGAGATTGCACGGCTGCGCATCGCCCAGTCGCCGGAGGGGCGGCGCATTTTCCCGCGCATGACCGTCATGGAAAACCTCCAGATGGGTGCCGGCCTCGACAATCTGAAATACTTCAAAGAGGACGTCGAGAAAGTCTTTGCGATGTTTCCGCGCCTTAAGGAGCGGCAGGGCCAGCGCGGCGGCACGCTCTCGGGCGGCGAGCAGCAGATGCTTTCGATCGGTCGTGCGCTGATGGCGCGTCCGAAGCTGCTGCTCCTCGACGAGCCATCGCTTGGTCTTGCTCCGCTGATCGTCAAGGGCATTTTCGAGGCGATCAAGAAGTTGAACAAGGAAGAGGGGCTGACCGTCTTCCTCGTGGAGCAGAACGCTTTTGCAGCACTGCGTTTGTCGGACCGCGCCTATGTCATGGTCAACGGCAAGGTCACTATGAGCGGTTCCGGTACGGAGCTGCTGGCTAATCCGGAAGTTCGTGCCGCCTATCTTGAAGGCGGGCGTCATTGAGCATGACGAAGAGGAGACTTTGATATGCAGGGACTTTTCTTTGAAGGCGATACGGGTGTGCGCAGCGCCATTCGGCTTTTTGTCGTGCTGATCGGGTTCTGGACGGCGTGGCGGGCCGGCAGAGCCGCGGCCGAGAGCTGGAGCGGCTATCCTCTGGTGATCGCCTATACGGTTCTGCTCGCCGGCGCGATGCAATTCCTGCATCACGCACTGTTCGATGGTCCGGTCCTCAGCCTCTTTTACTATGTGATCGACTTCGTCCTTCTTTTGATCTTCTCGACGGCTGGCTATCGCTATCGCCGGACCAATCAGATGGTCAATAACTACTACTGGCTATACCAAAAGACGTCCCCCTTCTCCTGGAAGGCAAAACATTGACAGCCGGTTGAATCTAGGGACAGATTGCCCCTTCGAGTGGAACAAGTTTCCTGGCGCAGTAAAGTGGGTAATGCGCTGGGTAGTGGAACAGAACCCGCTAAAAAATTGGGAGTAATAGAATGAAAAAGTCTCTCCTGTCGGCTGTAGCTCTGACGGCGATGGTCGCCTTCAGTGGCAACGCATGGGCCGACATTATCGTTGGCGTTGCTGGTCCGCTGACCGGCCCGAACGCCGCGTTCGGCGCTCAGCTCCAGAAGGGCGCAGAGCAGGCGGCCGCTGACATCAACGCTGCTGGCGGCATCAACGGCGAGCAGGTCAAGATCGTACTCGGCGACGACGTTTCCGACCCGAAGCAGGGCATCTCGGTTGCGAACAAATTCGCTGCTGACGGCGTCAAGTTCGTTATCGGCCACTTCAACTCGGGCGTTTCGATCCCGGCTTCCGAAGTCTACGCTGAAAACGGCATGCTCGAAATCACCCCGGCCGCTACGAACCCGAAGTTCACCGAGCGCGGTCTCTGGAACACGTTCCGTACCTGCGGTCGTGACGACCAGCAGGGTGCAATCGCCGGCAAGTATCTTGCTGACCACTTCAAGGACGCCAAGATCGCTGTCGTTCACGACAAGACGCCTTACGGCCAGGGTCTCGCTGACGAAACCAAGAAGTCTCTGAACGCTGCTGGCGTTACCGAAGCCCTCTACGAAGGCATCAACGTTGGTGACAAGGACTTCTCGGCCCTCATCGCCAAGATGAAGGAAGCCGGCGTGTCGATCATCTATTGGGGTGGTCTCCACACCGAAGCTGGTCTGATCATCCGTCAGGCTGCAGACCAGGGCCTCAAGGCTACGCTGGTTTCCGGTGATGGTATCGTTTCGAACGAACTGGCATCGATCGCTGGCGATGCAGTTGCCGGCACGCTGAACACCTTCGGTCCCGATCCGACGCTTAACCCGGCCAACAAGGACCTCGTTGCGAAGTTCAAGGCCGCCGGCTTCAACCCGGAAGCGTATACGCTCTACTCCTACGCTGCACTCCAGTCGATCGCTGGCGGTGCGAAGGCTGCTGGTTCGACGGATGCAGAAGCCGTTGCCGCTGCACTGAAGGCAAAGGGCCCGTTCCCGACCGTTCTCGGCGACATGTCGTTCGACGAAAAGGGCGACCCGAAGCTTCCCGGCTACATCATGTACGAGTGGAAGAAGGGTCCGGACGGCAAGTACAGCTACTTCCCGCAGGAAGCCAAGTAAGGGTTCATTCCCGCTTGTGCGGATTTTGGAAGCCCGGTCGCAAGACCGGGCTTCTTCCGTTTGGCCCGTCGGTCTTTTTGCGCTACTGGCTAGAAGGCCAATCACAGCATCCTGAACAGGTGACCATGTCCAAGCCACGCATTCTCGTCACACGCCGCTGGCCGTCAGCCGTCGAACGCATTCTTTCGGAACGGTTCGATGCAACATTGAATCTGGACGATCAGGCGATGAGTGTGGAGGCGCTGGCCCGGACGATCGGAGAGTACGATGCAATTCTGCCGACGGTCTCGGACAAGTTGCCCGCAGCTGTTTTTGATGCGGTGACACCGCGCACACGCATACTCGGCAATTTCGGCGTCGGTTACAATCATATCGACACTAATGCCGCCAGGGATCGCGGGATCGTGGTGACAAATACCCCCGGCGTGCTGACCGATTGCACGGCTGACATCGCCATGCTGCTGCTGCTGACGGTTGCCCGGCGGGGCGGCGAGGGAGAGCGTCAGGTCCGCTCCGGCGAGTGGGACGGGTGGTGCCCGACGCATATGATTGGGACGAAGGTCACCGGCAAAACGGTGGGCATCATCGGCTTTGGGCGCATCGGCAAGGCGTTCGCGCAGCGTTGTCATTTCGGCTTCGGCATGGACGTGATTTTCTACAACAGGTCTCCCGTCGATCGCGCGGAAGCCGCGCGCTATGGCGCCTGTCAATTGCCAACCGTCGAGGACGTATTGGCGCAATCCGATTTCGTGTCCCTGCATTGCCCAGGCGGCGCGGAAAACCGGCACCTGATGAATGCAGAGCGGCTTGCGGCAATGAAGCCCGGTGCTTTCCTGATCAATACGGCACGCGGCGATGTTGTCGACGAGGTCGCTTTGATTTCGGCCCTGAAGGGCGGCGTCATCCGCGGTGCCGGGCTTGACGTGTATGCGGCCGAGCCGCACGTACCAGACGCATTGAGGGCCATGGAGAATGTCGTTCTGCTACCTCATCTCGGCAGCGCGACGGAGGAAACCCGCACGGCCATGGGGATGAGGGTGGTGGACAATGTTACCGCCTTCTTCGAGGGCAAATCGCCACCTGATCGCGTTGTTTGAGCTGTCGGTTTGATCCGCCGGATGGTCGGATCACGTCTCATGCAGGACATGAGCGGCTTTGACCGCCGCGGAGGCGCGGTTTTCGACGCCGAGCTTCACATAGATCTGTTCGAGATGCTTGTTCACCGTGCGCGCCGACAGGCCGAGAATCTCGCCGATATCGCGGTTGGCCTTGCCTTTCGCAATCCATAACAGCACTTCGGACTCTCTCTGCGTCAGCGAGAAATGCCGGCGCAGCACCTCGTCGTCGGCGCGTGCGTTATTTGCTGTCAGGCGAAACAGATACTCGTCAGCACCGATCGCGCCCAGAAAGGCAAGTTGAAGCACGTCCTTGCCGGCATGCGAAAGCGAGATCGCGCCGTCGCGGGCTGAAGCCGGGCGGGTCTTCATCCATTCGGCAATCTTGCTGACCACCGTGTCCATAGCGTCGTCTCTGTCCATTGCAGCGTTGACGAGACGTGTTGCCTGCGGCGTTGACCAGTGAATGTCGCCGTCGCCCTTGACGGCAAGCAAATGCCGACCGGCGGCGTCCAGCGCAACGCGCGCGCTTTGTGTCGAGCGTGCGTTGCGCAAGTGGACACCGATCCGCGCTCGCAGTTCATCGATATTGATCGGCTTCGTCAGGTAGTCGACGCCTCCGGATTCAAGAGCGCGAACGACATGTTCGGTCTCCGTCAGACCGGTCATGAAGATGACTGGTATCTGGCTGATCGCCGGATTGGATTTGAGTTTCCTACAGGTCTCGAAGCCATCCATAGATGGCATGATCGCATCCAGCAGAATGATGTCGGGGGTAATCCGTTCCACGATGTTCAGCGCGGCGGAGCCCGATGTCGCTATCAGTACGGAGAAACCGGACTGCTCCAGAGCATCGGTCAGGAACCCCAACGCCTCGGGCGAGTCATCCACCAACAGAACGATATCGCGCGGGAGCTCAGCCAAGGGTCTCTACCTTCTCATGGAAGCGGTGCAGGAAATTCATGAGGCCGTTCAGATCGAATGAGGCCGCATAGGAACGAAGTTCCTCTGTAAATGGCTGATTTGCTTCCACCTTGGCAAGGTCGGCGAGCTTTGCCTCGATGCCTCTGATGTAGCCGATCTCGGCGAGCCGCAACAATTCCTGGATGTGAGCGGGTCCCGGGCTGACCATCGGCCGATCGTGTTTCGTGGGGGCAGGCTGGATCGCCTCCGCATAGATCCACTTCAAGCCCAGATGCAGCGCAAGCTTGTCGCGCAGCTGCTTGATGTCGACCGGCTTGCCGATGGCATCGCTGTGGCTGTCGTCGCTATCGCGGTGAGCGGCGGCGTCGCCGATATTGGCGGACAGCATAACGATCGGAGCGGTCTGGCCACTTGCGCGCAGGCGCGAGACGAGTTGCCAGCCATTCATGCCCGGCATCGAGATATCGACGAGAAACAGATCGGGCTGGATGCCTTCAATCAAGGTCAGGCAGTCTGCCCCGCTTGCCGCGGTCAGAACGACGAAGTCGAGAGGAGCAAGCACCTCGCGCATCATTTCGCGATGGTCCTCATTGTCGTCCACGACGACGATCGTGCGTCGCGGACCGTCGTAGCTGACGATCTTCTTTTCCTGCGGCGGAACCGTCATTTCGCGAAGCACAGCGGAAAGCATGAGGCGAACGCGGAAGACTGTTCCGCGATCCTTCTCGCTGCTTACCGAGATTTCGCCCCCGAGGGTGTTAGTCAGCAGCTGCGTGATCGTCAGGCCGAGGCCAAGGCCCGGCATTGGGCGAATGCTCTCGGCCTCGCCACGCTGGAAAGGCTCGTAGATGCGGCTCAAGTCCTTCTCGGCAATGCCACGCCCGGTGTCGGTAACGGCGAAGGTCGCGACCTGACTGCGGTACCCGACGTCGAAGGTGACGCTGCCTTCGTCGGTGAACTTTATGGCATTGGAGAGCAGGTTGACGAGAATCTGGCGCAGCCGCTTTTCGTCGGTGCGTACGAACTGGGGCAGGGCGGGTGAACGGTCGTGATGGAAGGTCAATCCTTTAGCCTGGGCCTGCGGACGGAACATGTCGACGATCTGATCCAGGAAGTCCTGAATGTTGATCTCGTTGGAATAGACTTGGAGGCGCCCGGCTTCGATCTTGGAGATATCGAGGAGACCATCGATGAGGCCGGAGAGATGCTCGGCGCTACGGCGGATGACCTTGATCGACGACTGCCGCGGAGTGGGAATGGTTTCGTCGCGCTCGAGAATCTGCGCGTAGCCGAGCACGGCATTCAGCGGCGTGCGCAATTCGTGACTGAGGCCGACGACATAGCGGCTCTTGGCGCGGTTGGCGGCTTCGGCGGTTTCCTTGGCGGTCTGGAGTGCCGCGTCGGTCTTCTTGTGGGCGGCGATTTCCTTCAGCAGCAGCGTATTCTGGCGCGAGGACTCTTCCTCGGCAACGACCCGGCTGTCATGCGCGAGCACGTAAAACCAGCAAACGACGCCGCCGATGACGGCGAAGACGAAGAAGACGATCAAGATGGTGCGGTTCACCACCTCGGCGGTTTCCGGCGAGGCTGCGGAGACCTGATGGGCGATCATGGCAAGGATCGTGCCGACGGCCGTCAGTGCCAGCACAACGGCGATGCCGTAGCGGCCGAGGCGGGTGGTCAGCTTCTCAACGACCGTGTCCGGTAGGACTGCCTTGGCGACCGCACCGACCTGTGCGTTGAAGCGCGCCTTCGGCTTGCACATGTCGTGACAGCGGCTGTCGAGCGAACAGCAGAGGGAGCAGATCGGCGCCGCATAGGCCGGGCACCAGGCCATGTCCTCCGGTTCGAAGGGATGCTCGCAGACAGAGCAGGTGATGTTTGTCAGGTTCTTCCAGCTGTGGCGCGGCTTGCGCGCGAGGTAGAATTTGCCCTTCGTGCCCCAGGCGATGAGCGGCGACGCGATCAGTGCGACGACGAGTGTGATGTAGGGCGCGAGCGAGGCGGCGATGGAACCGAAAACGCCGAAATGCGCGATGAGCGCAATGCCGGCCGACAGCGTCATGGCGCCGAGGCCGACCGGGTTGATGTCGTAGAGGTGGGCGCGCTTGAACTCGATGCCGGGAGGGGCGAGCCCGAGCGGCTTGTTGATGAAGAGATCGGCCGAGATCGTGCAGAGCCAGGCCATGGCGATGATCGAGAAGATGCCGAGTGTTTCTTCCAGCAGCTTGTAGATGCCGAGCTCCATCAGCAGAAGCGCGATTGCCACATTGAAGACGAGCCAGATGACGCGGCCGGGATGGCTGTGGGTGAGGCGGGAGAAGAAGTTCGACCAGGCGAGCGAGCCGGCATAGGCATTCATCACGTTGATCTTCAGCTGCGAGACCACCACGAAGGCAGCCATCAGCAACAGCGCGGCGTTGTGCCAGGGGATCATGTAGCCGAAGGCTGTCAGGTACATCTGGGCCGGATCGGCGGCACGATCGACCGGCACGCCCGACGCGAAGGTGAGCACGACGAGGAAGGAGCCGGCGAGCAGCTTCGGCGCGCCGATGATCACCCAACCGGGGCCGGCGAGGAAGACGGCGAGGCGGTGGCGCCAGTTGCGTTGCTTCTCCGGCGGCAGAAAGCGCAGGAAGTCGGCCTGTTCGCCGATCTGCGACATCAGCGCCAGAATGACGGCGGAGGCGGCGCCGAACTCGACGAGATCGAAGGGGGCGACGGTACCGGGCGGGCCGGACGCATGGCGGATACCGGCAAAAGCCCGCCAGAGATCGAACTTCTCCCAATCCATGACGGCGATGAAGAGGAAGGGCAGGACGTTGAGGACGATCCAGAAAGGCTGGGTCAGCAATTGAAACCGGCTGATCAGCCGGACGCCGTGCGTGACCAGCGGAATGACCATGACGGCGCTGATGATGTAGCCGATCCACAGAGGGATACCGAGCGTCAGCTCCAGAGCGCCGGACATGATCGAGGCCTCGATCGCAAACAGCATGAAGGTGAAGCTGGCATAGATCAGGGACGTGACCGTCGAGCCGATATAGCCGAAGCTCGCGCCTCGCGTCAGCAGATCGATATCGACGCCGTGGCGGATCGCATAGCGGCTGATCGGCAGGCCGATGGCAAGCATGGCGATGCTGGCGACGACAATGGCGAAAAAGGCGTTGGTTGTGCCGTAGGAGAGCGTGATCGCGCCGCCGATCGCTTCGAGCGCGAGGAAGGAAATGGCGCCGATCGCGGTTTGCGAGATGCGTTGCGACGAGAACTGCCGGGCGCTCTTTGCGGTAAAGCGCAGCGCGTAGTCTTCCAGCGTCTGGTTCGCCACCCAGCGATTGTATTCGCGCCGGACCGGAATGATGCGTTGCCGCGCTGCCATGCCTTGGTGCCAGCCCCTTTTGTTCCCCTTGTCATGCGTTCGTAACACGGAACGACACGAGGCTTAAGAGTGCGGCGCAGCGCAAAACTGCACATTTCGCCCCGTCCACTACGTCATATTGCGTATACGCTTTCGCGCTGCAGCACCGGATAGTCCCTTAAGCAACAGTTAACTGCCGGTTTCGGCCTGTTGTCGAACAAGAAGAGGGGATCAACCAGATGAATCTCAAGTCCTATATCACGGGCGCCGCACTCGGCGCCATCATGTCGGCCACGGCCGCGTTCCATGGAGCCGTTGCGGCTGACGACACCATCAAGGTCGGCGTTCTGCATTCGCTGTCCGGCACGATGGCAATTTCCGAAACGACGCTGAAAGACGCCATGCTGATGCTCATCGACGAGCAGAACAAGAAGGGCGGTCTCCTCGGCAAGAAGCTCGAAGCGGTCGTCGTCGACCCGGCTTCCGACTGGCCGCTGTTTGCCGAAAAGGCACGCGAGCTGATCGAAAAGGACAAGGTCGCGGCCGTCTTCGGTTGCTGGACGTCCTCGTCGCGCAAGTCGGTGCTGCCGGTTTTCGAAGAACTCAACTCCATTCTGTTCTACCCGGTTCAGTATGAAGGCGAAGAGTCCTCGCGCAACATCTTCTACACGGGTGCTGCTCCGAACCAGCAGGCTATCCCGGCAGTCGACTACCTGATGGAGAAGGAAGGCGTTAAGCGCTTCGTTCTCGAAGGCACCGACTACGTCTACCCGCGTACGACGAACAAGATCCTGGAAGCCTATCTCGAGTCCAAGGGCATTCCGAAGGAAGACATCGTCATCAACTACACGCCGTTCGGCTTCTCCGACTGGCAGACGGAAGTCAAAAAGATCAAGGAATTCGGCGCGGCCGGGAAGAAGACCGCCGTCGTCTCGACCATCAACGGCGACGCGAACGTTCCGTTCTACAAGGAACTCGGCAACCAGGGCATCAAGGCAACCGACATCCCGGTTGTTGCCTTCTCGGTCGGCGAAGAAGAGCTTGCCGGTCTCGACACCAAGCCGCTCGTCGGCCACCTCGCTGCCTGGAACTACTTCGAGTCGGTCGAAGGCCCTGCGAACAAAAAGTTCATCAAGCAGTGGCACGATTTCACCAAGAACGACAAGCGCGTGACCAACGACCCGATGGAAGCCGCCTATATCGGCTTCAATGCCTGGGTTAAGGCGGTTCAGGCCGCCGGCACGACCGACACGGATAAGGTTCTCGATACGATCATCGGCACCACGGTTCCGAATCTTTCGGGCGGCTATGCGACCGTCATGCCGAACCACCACATCACCAAGCCGGTGCTGATCGGTGAAATCCAGGCGAACGGCCAGTTCGAAATCGTTCAGCAGACCCCGGCAGTCGTTGGCGACGAATGGTCCGACTATCTGCCTGACTCAAAAGACCTGATCTCCGATTGGCGCAAGCCGATGAACTGCGGCAACTTCAATGTTGCCTCGGGCAAATGCGGCGGCAAGGGCTCCTGAGTGCGTTCCACCCCGTCACTCTGACGCCTGAAGACTTCCGCCCGGTCTCTCCTGTCCGGGCGGAAGGTCCATCTCACAGAAGTGCAGCCTTCCCATGTCGTGCCAAGCGATCGTACGAATCGCACCTGGAGAAGGCAGATTTCCCCGATTGCGCCGGAAGGCCAATGATGACCGAGGCAAGAAAGCCGATGTATCGCGCCATCAAAATCCTGCTCCTCACGCTCTGCCTGGCAATGCCGGCCTTTGCGACCGCCTTGAAAGCGCAGGAAGATATCCACCCTCTGATCGATGCGCTTGGTGTCGGCGATTTCCCTGAGCGCGAAGCCGCGATCAAGGCACTGGTCGCCTCCAAGGACCCGCGTGTCGGCGAGATCCTGCAGCTTTTGAGCGACGGCCAGCTTTATGTGAGTTCCGAGACCGGCGGCCCCGTGCTGGTGCAGGGCGGCACTGAAGATGAGCCGACCTACGCCGACCCGATTTCCGGCGATGTCGTCTCGGACGTCGATCCTGACTATATGTCCAAGGTCAAGATCAACAATTCGCTACGCACGGTAATTGCCACCGTCACCAGCCAGCTAACCCTATTGAGCCCGGATCGCGGCGCCCGGCTTGCGGCGGCCCAAGGACTACTCAAGGACGCCGATCCGGCAAATCTTGATCTCCTTACCTCTGCGCTCGCCGAAGAGAAGGATGCAGAGGTTAAGAATGCGATGGAAGCGGCGCGCGCTGTCATGGTGCTGAAGAGCGACGTCAGCGCTGAAGAGAAGAAGGCCGCCATCGATACAGTTGCGGCGCGCGGTGGGCGCGATGCGCTGACCATCCTGAATTCCGCGATCACGACCGCTCCAGACGAGCTCAAGGGCGCCATCCAGGCACATATCAACGCGATCAACCGCAGCCTGGCGCTCTGGGATATCGGGCAGAATGTCTGGTACGGGTTGTCGCTCGGATCTGTGCTGCTGCTGGCAGCGATCGGCCTTGCCATCACCTTCGGCGTCATGGGCGTCATCAACATGGCGCATGGCGAAATGGTGATGATCGGCGCCTACACGACGTACGTTGTGCAGGAGTACATCAGCTCCGCCTTTCCGGAACTCGGAAACTACTCGCTAGCGTTCTCCGTGCCGGCGGCCTTCCTCTTTACCGGCTTTGTCGGCCTTGTCATCGAGCGCGTCGTCATCCGCTATCTCTATGGTCGTCCACTTGAAACCCTGCTTGCCACCTGGGGTGTGTCGCTGATCCTGCAGCAGGCGGTCCGCACGATCTTCGGACCGACGAACCGCGAGGTCCGCAATCCGAGCTGGATGTCCGGTGCATTCGAACTAGGCGGTCTCTCGATCACCTGGAACCGCCTCTGGATCATCGTCTTCTCGATGGTCGTGTTCTTTGCGTTGCTCGTACTCCTGAAGCGCTCGGCCTTCGGCCTGCAGATGCGCGCCGTCACGCAGAACCGCCGCATGGCGTCCTCGATGGGCATCCGCACCGGCTGGGTCGATGCCTTCACCTTCGCGCTCGGCTCCGGCATTGCCGGTATCGCGGGCGTCGCGCTCTCGCAGATCGACAACGTCTCGCCGAACCTCGGCCAGAGCTACATCATCGACAGCTTCATGGTCGTGGTCTTCGGCGGCGTTGGCAATCTCTGGGGCACGCTGGTTGGTGCCTTGTCGCTCGGGGTCCTCAACAAGTTCCTCGAACCCTTCGCCGGCGCCGTTCTCGGCAAGATCCTGGTGCTCGTGCTCATCATTCTCTTCATCCAGAAGCGTCCGCGTGGGCTCTTCGCACTCAAAGGAAGGGCGGTGGAAGCATGATTACCGCCTTCCTTCTCCGGTCTCTCGATCGCAAGATCATTGCTGCAATCGTCATTCTGTTTGCGGTCGCGGTCTTGGTGCCGGTGCTCAATCTGTTGACCGCGCCGACCAATCCGCTGCACATCCCTACCTACATCATGGCGCTGTTCGGCAAGTACCTCACCTATGCGCTGCTGGCACTGGCGCTCGATCTCGTCTGGGGCTTCTGCGGCATCCTGTCGCTTGGTCACGGCGCTTTCTTCGCGCTCGGCGGCTATGCGATGGGCATGTACCTCATGCGCCAGATCGGCTCTCGCGGCGTCTATGGTGACCCCATCCTGCCCGACTTCATGGTCTTCCTGAACTGGAAGGAACTGCCCTGGTTCTGGTACGGCTTCGACAAGTTCTGGTTCGCGGCGCTGATGGTTCTGCTGGTGCCAGGGCTCTTGGCCTTCGTCTTTGGCTGGTTCGCCTTCCGCTCGCGCGTCAACGGCGTCTACCTGTCGATCATCACCCAGGCCATGACCTATGCACTGCTGCTCGCCTTCTTCCGAAACGACATGGGTTTCGGCGGCAACAACGGGATGACCGATTTCAAGGAGATCCTCGGTTTCAACGTCCAGGCGGACGGAACGCGCGCCGCGCTCTTTGCCGCGACCGCCATCTTCCTGGCGCTGTCTCTCATGATCGCCTCGGCCATCGTCCGCTCGAAATTCGGCAAGGTGCTGGTCGGCGTGCGCGATGCGGAAAGCCGCACGCGCTTCCTCGGCTACCGCGTGGAACACTTCAAGCTCTTCACCTTCGTCGTTTCGGCGATGATGGCGGGCATTGCCGGTGCGCTGTACGTGCCGCAAGTCGGGATCATCAACCCCGGCGAATTTGCGCCGGCCAACTCGATCGAAGTCGTCATCTGGACGGCCGTCGGCGGTCGCTCGACGCTGATCGGTCCGATCATCGGCGCCATTCTCGTCAACGGCGGCAAGACGATCTTTACCGGTCTCTTCCCCGAGTTCTGGCTGTTCGCGCTTGGCGGTCTCTTCGTGCTCGTCACGCTGTTCCTGCCGAAGGGTATCGTCGGCACGATTGGCCAGTATCTAAGCAGCCGCAAGCCGAAGACCGAGGCCACGCCGCCCGCGCTTCAGGAAGAGGGCGTCGACGCAAAAATTCAGCCGGCGGAGTGAGCGATCATGATCCCTGACGTCAAACCAAATAGCGTTCTCTATCTCAATAACGTCTCGGTTTCCTTCGACGGCTTCAAGGCGCTGAATTCGCTGTCGATCGTCATCGAGCCCGGTGAGCTGCGCGCCATCATCGGCCCGAACGGTGCCGGCAAGACGACGATGATGGATATCATCACTGGCAAGACGCGACCGGACGAGGGCGAGGTCTTCTTCAGCGGCGACGTCGACCTGACGAAGAGAGACGAGGCCGACATCGCCCAACTCGGGATCGGCCGCAAGTTCCAGAAGCCGACGGTCTTCGAAAGCCACACCGTCTGGGACAATCTGGAACTGGCGCTGAACCGCAAGCGTGGGGTCTTTGCGACGCTGTTCTATCGGCTCGCCAGCGAAGATAAGGCGCGTATCGATGAGATCCTTGAGACGGTCCGGCTGACGCATCGGCGCGACGAACTTGCGGCCAATCTCTCGCACGGCCAGAAACAATGGCTGGAAATCGGCATGCTTCTGGCGCAGGAGCCGAAGCTGCTTCTGGTCGACGAGCCGGTCGCCGGCATGACCGACGCCGAAACAGCCGAAACCGCGATCCTCCTCAAAGAGATCGCCAAGACCCGCTCGGTTGTCGTCGTCGAGCATGACATGGGCTTCATCCGCGACCTTGGCGTCAAGGTGACTTGCCTCGCCGAAGGCTCGGTGTTGGCCGAGGGATCGATCGATTTCGTGAGCTCCGATCCGAAGGTGATCGAGAATTATCTGGGGCGGTGAGATGCTGACAGTCGAGAATGCAAATCTTCATTACGGTGCGGCACAGGCGCTGCGCGGCGTCTCCATCAAGGCTGAAATGGGCAAGATCACTTGCGTGCTGGGGCGTAACGGCGTGGGCAAGAGTTCTCTTCTCCGCGCCGTTACCGGCCAGCATCCCTTGTCTGCCGGCAGCGTCAGCTTCAATGACGTGAAGCTCAACGGACTACCACCGTTTGCGCGGGCCAAGCAGGGCATTGGCTACGTGCCGCAGGGCCGTGAGATCTTTCCCTTGCTGACGGTCAAGGAAAACCTCGAGACCGGATTTGCCCCGCTCGGACGTCGTGACCGCTCCATTCCGGATGATATTTACAGCCTGTTTCCGGTGCTGCAGTCGATGCTGGGGCGGCGCGGCGGGGATTTGTCCGGCGGGCAGCAACAGCAGCTGGCGATTGGCCGGGCGATGGTGACGCGGCCGAAGATCCTGGTGCTCGACGAGCCGACTGAAGGCATCCAGCCGTCGATCATCAAGGATATCGGCCGGGCGATCCGCTATCTGCGTGACAGTACCGGCATGGCGATCCTGCTGGTCGAGCAATATCTCGATTTCTGCCGCGAACTTGCCGACTATGTCTACATCATGGATCGCGGCGAGATCGTTCACGAGGGTCTTGCGGAAACGCTCGATACGCCGGAAGCACGTCGTCATCTGACTGTCTGATCCCATGGTTATCTGTTGGGCAGATGCTGTTTTCCTCGGCAGTCTCTGAGGGATCTCGCTGCCGCCGGTCCGATCGTGGAGAGCGTCTCGGCACGGCACGGGAATTGCTTGATTTCTGCAGGTTAGTGACTTCAATGAAAAACGGCCGGGTCAACCGGCGGTGCATTGGAAAGGGATGGAATGACGAACGCGGCGGCAGCCACGAGACCGCAGAGAGCCGAGGGGCGCGCGCATCTGGCTGCGAAGACGCTTGACGGGCGTACGCGCCTGCAGGAGCTCTATCAGGAAGGAGCGGCCAAGATCCGCCTTCCGGATACGTTCGATTCCTCCATGGAAGCCGTCATCATCAATACCGCGGGTGGCCTCACCGGCGGCGACCGGATGAACTGGAGCGTTGTGGCTGGCCCCGGCGCCCGTATCGACGTCACCACACAGGCCTGCGAGAAGATCTACAAGGCGTCAGCCGGAACAGCCGAGGTCAACACCAGCATTACCGTCGGCGCGAGCGCCCGGGTGGACTGGCTTCCGCAGGAAACCATTCTGTTCGATCGCTCGTCGCTGTTTCGTCGGCTCGAAGTCGATATCGAGGATGATGCCGAATTCCTGGCGGTCGAGGCCATCCTGCTTGGCCGCAAGGCGATGGGGGAGGCGGTGGACACCGGCCTCTTTCGCGACCGCTGGCGCATTCGCAAGGCAGGCAGGCTCTGCCACGCCGAGGGCCTGCAGATGCAGGGCAATGTCGCATCGCTTGCTGGCGCCGATGCCGTGCTCGGCGGCAAAGTCGCGTTTGCGACGGTGCTTTATGTCGGGCCGCGGGCGGAAGCCTACCTTGGCGCAGTACGTCCGTTGCTCGACGGCCATATGGGCGGCGCCAGCAGCTGGGCCGGCAAGCTTATCGTGCGCCTTTCGGCGCCTGATGGCTTTGCGCTCAGAAAAATTCTCATCCCGATCATTTCGACCTTGCGCAATGGAGCGCCGGTACCGAAAGTCTGGAATCTCTAGTTCAAGCAGATGGATGCACGATGAACCTCACACCGAGAGAAAAAGACAAGCTGTTGATTTCGATGGCGGCGATGGTCGCGCGGCGGCGGCTGGAGCGGGGCGTCAAGCTCAATCATCCCGAAGCGATCGCGCTGATTACCGATTTCGTCGTCGAGGGCGCGCGTGATGGTCGCCCGGTTGCGGAACTGATGGAAGCCGGCGCTCATGTCATCGGTCGTCACCAGGTCATGGAAGGTATCGCGGAGATGATCCATGACGTGCAGGTCGAGGCGACCTTTCCCGACGGCACCAAGCTTGTGACCGTCCACGAGCCGATCCGCTGAGGTCCTGATGCTGGAGCTACGCCCCAATTGCGAATGCTGCGACAAGGACCTGCCGCCTGACAGTTCCGAGGCTGCTATCTGCACCTTCGAGTGCACATTCTGCGCCGATTGTGCTGTCGACGTCCTCGGCGGCGTCTGCCCGAATTGCGGCGGCGAGCTCGTGCGCCGCCCCGTGCGTCCGGCTGCCAAGCTTGCCAAATACCCCGCGTCGACAAAGCGCGTTCTGAAGGCCGAGGGCTGCCGGCCCATCAAGGCCGCGTGAGGAGAAAATCATGATCCCAGGAGAAATCATTGCCGCAAGTGGCGACATCGAGCTGAACGTCGGTGCGCCGACAACAACACTCGAAGTCTCGAACACCGGCGATCGTCCGGTCCAGGTCGGCAGCCACTATCATTTTGCTGAAACGAATGCCGGCCTCTCCTTCGATCGGGAGAAGGCGCAGGGCATGCGGCTCGATATCCCGGCAGGCACGGCCGTCCGTTTCGAGCCCGGGCAGACGCGTGCGGTAACCCTCATTCCGCTTTCCGGCAAGCGCGAGGTCTATGGCTTCCGCCAACTCGTCATGGGCAAGCTCTAAGTGATCGGGGAGGAGACGATGCGCGCGAGCTTGTATCTTCTGGCGTCCGGCGTTGCCGCGTTCATCGCCTTTGGCGCCAATGCGGAAGATCTGGATTGCAAAAAACCTGTCACACAGGCCGACATGACGGCTTGTGAACAGGCGCGTCAGGAAACCGCCGATAAGGCACTGAACGCGCAATACAAGGTCACCCGTGCCGCGCTTGCTGCGCTCGATAAGGATCTCGGCGCTGATGGCGGTGCCGAGAAGGCGCTCGTGAAAGCCCAGCGCGCGTGGGTGGATTTTCGCGATGCGGAATGCGAGGCGACAGGCTTCCAGGCGCGCGGCGGCACGATGGAACCGATGCTTGTCGCCGGCTGCATCGCCGAGCTGACGGACCAGCGCACCAAACAGCTCAAGGAACTCGCAGAGACGATGGGCAACTGAGGTGGTTGGCAGAATCATGATCATCGGCAACGGAGAGATCGGAGCGCAGGCGGCGGCTGCGGTAGCGGATGCCGCGTTCGTGATCCGCTTTAACGAATGCCGGTCTTACGAGGCGAGCCCGGGCCGTACCGATGTCGTCGCGGTCTGCAATACCGGGCGCCCGGGCAAAGCGATGCTTGCTTCGCAGGCGTGGCGGGAGCATCCCGCGGTGTGTGAAGCTGCGGCGATCTGGAGCGTGCGCGATCCGCGGAAATTTGCGGAACTGCGTGCGCCGCTTGCGGTGACGCATCCCGAGCTGGACGATTTCTGCGACGACTACACGAGTCAATTCAAAGCGTTCTGTGCGGAAGTTGGCAAGGCGCATGTGGTCATTGACAAAGTGATTCATGAATCGGTGGACGAGGCGCTCGCGGCCTACCACCCGGCGCCTTACGTCGTGCCGAGCAGCGGCGTGATCGTGATCGCCGAGGTGATGAACAGATTTCCCGAGGCGGCCATCGATCTCGCGGGCTTCGGCCATGCGGGCTGGGAATGGCATCCCTTCGCTGCCGAGCGGCAGCTTGTCGATAGTTATGTCGCCGCCGGTCGCGTCACGCGGCTGCCGGCGAGCGCATCCCTTTCTTCCTCCCAAGGAGCCTGACATATGCCCTACAAGATTTCCCGCGCCGCCTATGCCGGTATGTTCGGCCCGACCACCGGTGACAAGGTGCGGCTCGCCGATACGGAGCTCTTCATCGAGATCGAGAAGGACTTCACTACCTATGGCGAAGAAGTGAAGTTTGGCGGCGGCAAGGTGATCCGTGACGGCATGGGGCAGAGCCAGGCGACGCGGGCGCAAGGTGCCGTCGACACCGTCGTCACCAATGTGGTGATCATCGACCACACAGGCATCGTGAAGGCCGACATCGGGCTCAAGAACGGCCGTATCGCGGCGATTGGCAAGGCGGGCAATCCCGATACCCAGCCGGGCGTCAATATCATTGTCGGCCCCTCGACCGAGGCGATTGCCGGCGAAGGCAAGATCATCACGGCCGGCGGCATGGACGCGCATATCCACTACATCTGCCCGCAGCAGATCGAGGAAGCGCTGATGTCCGGCGTTACCTGCATGCTGGGCGGCGGCACAGGCCCCGCACATGGCACGCTCGCTACCACCTGCACCGGCGCCTGGCATATTGAGCGGATGATCGAGAGCTTCGACGGCTTCCCGATGAACCTCGCGCTTGCCGGTAAGGGCAACGCCTCGCTGCCGGCGGCGCTCGAGGAAATGGTGCTGGCCGGCGCGTCGTCGCTGAAGCTGCACGAAGATTGGGGCACGACGCCGGCGGCGATTGACTGCTGCCTTTCGGTCGCCGACGAATACGACATCCAGGTGATGATCCATACCGATACGCTGAACGAAAGCGGCTTTGTCGAAGACACCATCGGTGCCATCAAGGGCCGCACGATCCACGCCTTCCATACGGAAGGCGCCGGTGGTGGGCACGCCCCCGATATCATCAAGATCTGCGGCCAGCCGAACGTCATCCCGTCGTCCACCAACCCGACGCGTCCCTACACGGTCAACACGATCGCCGAGCATCTCGACATGCTGATGGTCTGCCATCACCTGTCACCGTCGATCCCCGAGGATATCGCCTTCGCCGAAAGCCGCATCCGCAAGGAGACGATCGCCGCTGAAGATATTCTCCATGATATCGGTGCCTTCTCGATCATCTCGTCCGACAGCCAGGCCATGGGCCGCGTCGGCGAAGTGGCGATCCGCACCTGGCAGACGGCCGATAAGATGAAGCGTCAGCGCGGTCGACTGAAGGAAGAGAAGGGCGAGAACGACAACTTCCGCGTCCGCCGCTACATTGCCAAATACACGATCAATCCGGCGATCGCACAGGGTCTCAGCCATGAGATCGGCTCGATCGAAGTCGGCAAGCGCGCGGATCTCGTGCTGTGGAACCCGGCCTTCTTCGGCGTCAAGCCTGAGATGGTGCTGCTCGGCGGCTCCATCGCGGCGGCACCCATGGGCGATCCGAATGCGTCGATCCCAACGCCGCAGCCGATGCATTACCGGCCGATGTTTGCCGCCCACGGCAAGCTGCGGACAAGTTCATCCGTTACCTTCGTCTCGCAGGCGTCGCTTGACGCCGGCCTGAAGGGCAGGTTGGGTGTGGCCAAGGATCTCGTCGCGGTGAGGAACACCCGCGGCGGTATTTCCAAGGCGTCGATGATCCACAACAGCCTGACGCCTGAAATCGAGGTTGATCCCGAGACGTACGAAGTCCGCGCCGACGGCGAGTTGCTGACCTGCGAGCCCGCGACGGTTCTGCCGATGGCACAGCGTTATTTCCTGTTCTAGTCGATGAGGTGAGGCCGGCGCGAGGTGCCGGTCGCTCTTAAAGCCATACGTTAAATCAGAATCTTCCCAGAGTTGTTTTCTGTTTTTGCCTGTTCCACCTTGAGGCGGTCTGCCCGTAATAGGACATTCCCAGCTGCGAAGTCAGAAAATTCTCATGAAAACAGTAGCTTATTTCCTCTGACTTATTGAGCGATTCATCTCTGAGAACGTCACGTTTTTGAGCAGTTTTCAACCGGCGATCAATTCACCAAACTCGTTCGAATCTTAACAATTCACTTAACAACTCGGCAGCAGTTGGCCTCTAAGCAATGTGCCTAGCGGTGGGCAAGAAGGTCGATTCGCATGAGAATTTCACTCCAGGCGGAGCTTGGCGATTTCCAGGATCGCCACACAATTTACGTGTTCGCTCTCAAGATGAGCTTCCTTGCGGTGACGCTGTCGTCGGTGGTGACTACGCTCGTATTGCCTCTGCTCGACTGGATAGGAATGTTGCCAGTGCCGCTCGCTCATGGCGTTGTCTACGGCGTCTTACTGTCGTGGCTTATAGGCGGCGCGGTTTCGAGTGTATTGTCCCTCGTGGCGGGTCACGCGATGCATCAGCTCAGCGTCTCGCGTGCGGAGTTCGAGCAACTGAGCCGGACCGATGTGCTGTCAGGTCTTCTCAACCGGCGTGCCTTTACCGAGGCATTGGAGCAGGTCGACGGAGACGCCTGCCTCGCAATCTTCGACGTGGACCGTTTCAAGGCTATCAATGATCGCTTCGGCCATGCCAGTGGTGATGCCGTGATCGTGACCGTGTCGGCCATCCTGGCCGCCGCCTTCGACGGGCACTCCGTCGCGGCGAGGCTGGGCGGTGAGGAATTCGGCGTGATCGTTGTCGGCGGCTCGCAGGAGCAGCGGGTCGAGAAAGTGCGGTCGGTCTGCGACCGCTTGGCGGCGCATCCCATCGTTGCCGACGATTGCGTGGTCGCACTTACCGTGTCGGCCGGTATCGCGGAGCTCGAACCGGGGCGGAGCAAGGAGGGCGCCTACTCCTCGGCAGATAAGGCACTCTATCTGGCGAAGGCGCTCGGTCGAAACCGTGTGGTACATGAGAACGAAGGGCTCCATCCGGGTTGGCGCAGGCATCTGCCGGCGGAGGCTGCTGCTGCTCGCGCGATGAATGTGGATTGTGACGAGGCGCGGCTGGCCTGAGGAAAATCGCGCGGCGCTGCCGTCAACGCCTCATTCCTTCTTGCATCGCAAGGGGCTATTTTGCATGGTCGCAATCTCAAGCGAATTGGACATGTCATGCAACGCGTCACTTCCTATCTGCCCGCCGGAACGCCTTCCTCGAACCCGATCGGAAAGGTCGTTCTGCCGCACGACTTGAGGCATTTGCGGCGGAAGCTGCTCCATCTCGAAAACGGCGAGATGGTCATGCTCGATCTCAAGGAGCCGGTGCTCTTTGCAAGTGGTGATATGCTGGTTCTCGAGGACGGCGAGCTCATCGAAATCGTGGCCGCCGACGAGAAGCTCTTCGAGGTGAAGGGCAGGGATCGCCTGCACCTGATCGAACTCGCATGGCATCTCGGCAATCGGCATCTCGGTGCACAGATCGAGGAAGACCGCATTCTCATCCTGCGTGATCATGTGATCCGTGCCATGCTCGAAGGGCTTGGCGCGACGGTTCGGGAAGTCGCCGAGCCGTTCCAGCCTGCTCGCGGCGCCTATCATGCGCATGGTCATGACCACGCGCATCATCATCACTCGCACGACTGAACTGATATGACTGAAGATGCCGAGCTGCAGGCGTTGCTGCGGTTGATGGCGTGGCTTTCGCCAGCCTTCCCCGTTGGGTCCTTCGCGTATTCAGGCGGTCTGGAACGCGCCGTCCACGATGGATTGGTCACCGATGCTCATTCGCTTGCGACGTGGGCAACGAACCTGATGGAGCGTGGCGCTGTGTGGAATGACGCCGTTCTTCTCACCGAGAGCCACCGCTGTCACGGACAACCGGAGCGGCTCGGTGAACTCGCCGAGCTGGCTGAAGCGCTTGCCGGCTCGCGCGAGCGTCATCAGGAAACGATGTTGCTGGGTGACGCGTTCCTGTCTGCGGCCAGTGCATGGCCGGACGAGGTCTTCGATCGATTGCCGAGACACGTAGCGTATCCGGTGGCCATCGGCGCCGTTGCGGGTGCGCATGGGGTTGGGTCGGAGAAGGCGGTTGCGGCATTCCTGCACGCCTATCTGTCGCAGGCGGTTTCCGCAGGCATCCGTCTCGGCGTCGCCGGGCAGAAGGACGGCGTTGCCATCCTGTCGCGGCTCGAGGACGACATAACCTCGGTTGCGAAGCGGGCAACCGTTTCAACATTGGACGATCTCGGATCGGCAACCATCCAGGCCGATATCATGTCGCTGCGCCACGAGACGCAGTCGACGCGGCTTTTTCGGTCATAGCTTGTCCGGGAAGGTTCGGTCACGACCTGCGTCATTTGCCGGTGGTCGCTCTTCGAGCGGGGCGCTATCATCGGCTATTATTGGAGTTCAGAATATGAAATCAGGAAACGGACCCTTGCGCGTAGGCATCGGTGGGCCGGTTGGCTCGGGCAAGACGGCGCTCACCGAGAAACTCTGCAAGGCCATGCGTGACGAATACTCCGTCGCCGTCGTCACGAACGACATCTATACGACCGAGGATGCCGAGGCACTGATGCGCATGCAGGCTTTGCCATCGGATCGGATCGTGGGTGTGGAAACCGGCGGTTGCCCGCATACGGCAATCCGCGAGGACGCGACAATCAATTTGCAGGCTATCGCCGGTCTCAACGAGCGGATTCCCGATCTGGATGTCGTTTTCATTGAGTCAGGTGGCGACAACCTGGCCGCCACCTTCTCTCCTGATCTGGCTGATATCACCATCTACGTCATCTCGGTTTGCCAGGGTGAGGAAATCCCGCGCAAGGGTGGCCCTGGCATTACCAAATCCGACCTTCTCGTCATCAACAAGAAGGATCTGGCCCCCTATGTCGGTGCGGATCTGGAAGTCATGGACCGCGACGCGACACGGATGCGCCAGGCACGCCCCTTCGTTTTTTCCGACATGAAGCGCGGCGATGGTGTCAATTCCATCGTCAGCTTCCTGAAAGAGCATGGCGGTCTCTAGAGGTCAGACCTGCCTGAGCAGATCCACATCCTCGATCGCGATAGCACGGCCGCAAACGCTTACGCCTGATGCGCGCAACGTGGAGAAAGCGCGCGACAGCGCTTCCGGTGCCAGACCCAGCTTTCGCGCCAGGAGGCTCTTCTGGAATGGAAGACGCAAGGAGGCCCGCGTGCCTTCACTGGTGCAGTGCGCTAGCAGATAATGCGCGACGCGCTGGGGGCTCGTCTGCATGCGGTCCTGCGCCAGGCAATCCATGGTCGAAAGCAGATGCTGCGAGAGGCTGCGCGCGATGGCGCCGCCAATGCGCGGCAATTCGTCCAGCAGCGCCTTGACCTGCGCGATGTCGAAGCGAGCGAGGATCGCGTGTTCCATCGCTTGGGCACCGTAATTGTATGCTTCGCCCGCGAGCACGAGGCCTTCTCCGAAGCTCTGGCCCGGCTCGCAGATGCTGATATCCGCTTCGCGGCCTTCAGAGCCGCGATAGAGACGAACATAGCCGCTCAGCACGCAGTAGAAGTACCGTGCCTTCTCGTGCTGACGAAACAGAACATCCTGCGGCTCATAGCGCACCGCCGCCGCGCAAGACAGCAGAGCGCCTCGCTCATGCGGGTCGAGGCTGGACGCGATCAATGCACCACCAAGCATCGCCTGCTGCGCGCTGCTCAGTTTCAAAACTTCGGTCATCTGTTCTCCTGTGGGGCAGCGGATGCCACCCCTAGCTGATATTGGCCAGGGTAACCGGGAGACGCGGTTCAGGACTTGATCTCGATCAAATGTCGGCCAATAAAAAAGCCGGGGTGTTGCCCCGGCTTTAAGTTTGAGCGGCTACTCTGCCGCGAAAGGCGGCAGACGCACGACATTGCCGGATTTAGAGCGCTTGCCTTCCGGCGTCTCGATAGCGGTTACCCGACCTTCGAGGGCGCCGACAGCCTGCGTGAGCTCTTCACGGGACATTGCCAGATCTTCCTTGTCCTTCTTGCCCACGAGGCGACCGAAGATCCAGCCGAGCAGTCGTGACAGATCGTCCATGATCAGGAAGAAGGAGGGCACGACGACCAACGAAAGCACGGTCGACACGATAATGCCGCCGATCACCGCGATCGCCATCGGTGCGCGGAAGGAGCCGCCTTCGCCGACGCCGAGCGCCGACGGCAGCATGCCTGCCGACATCGCGATGGACGTCATGATGATCGGACGGGCGCGTTTGCGGCCCGCCTCGACCATGGCTTCCACGCGTTCCATGCCGCGATGGCGCATCTCGATTGCGAAATCGACGAGCAGGATCGCATTCTTCGTGACGATGCCCATCAGCATCAGGATACCGATCATCACAGGCATCGAGAGCGGGTTCTGGGTGACCAGCAGTCCGACTGCCACGCCGCCGATCGCAAGCGGCAGCGAGAACAGGATGGTGAAGGGCTGGATCACGTCCTTGAAGAGGAGGATCAGCACGGTCAACACCAGCATCAGGCCCATCAACATGGCATTGACGAAGCTCTGCTGCATTTCGGCCTGCACCTTCGTGTCGCCGCTCTCGGCGAGCCGGACCGTCGGAGGAAGATTTGCTTCCTTGACGATCTGGCGGAACCGGGCGGATGCCGTATCGAGTGCGACGCCCTGCGGCAGGTCGGAGCCGATCGCGACGACGCGGTAGCGGTTGTTGCGCTTGATCGAGCTGACGCCTTCCGAATAGTCGATATCGGCGACGGTGGAGAGCGGCACGGTGCCGCCGCTCGCGGTCTGGATCTTCAGTGCCCGGAGAGCGGCAAGATCGCGGCGCATGTTGAGCGACGCCTGTACCCGGATCGGAATCTGGCGATCATCCAGGTTGATCTTGGCGAGGGCCGCATCGATGTCACCGATGGTGGCGACGCGGATGGTCTCGGAGATCTGTTGCGGAGTGATGCCAAGACGGGCAGCCTGGTCCTTGCGAGGACGGACCTGAAGTTCAGGACGGGGCAGGGCGCCCTCGGCGCTGACGTTTGCCAGCAGCGGATCGGCACGCAGCTTTGACTCCAGGATACCGACAGCGTCGTTCAGGTCCTTCTCGTTCTTCGAAAGGAAGTTGAACGACAGGTCGCGCTCTCCGCGGTCGTTGAGTTTCAGAATGCGCACATCAGGGATACGATGAAGTTTGGCGAAGACCTCCTTCTCGATATCCCACTGTGGCCGAACGCGGCCCTTTGGCTCCACCTTGGGCAGATGCGGTCCGATGATCGGGAGACCGCCGAGGAAGTTATCGACCAGTTTCTTCGAAAGCCTCTGGTCAAGCTTATCGAGCGTGAGCGTTACGGTCGCGCGACGCAGTTCGAGGTCGCCCTTCGGCGACGCGCCGCCAAGGACGAAGACGCTTTCAACGCCATCGATATCCTTTACGTCCTTGTAGATCGCATCCGTCGTCGCTTCAGTATCCTCGAGGGTCGCGTTCGGGGGCAGCTCGACGGACAGGACGATGCGCGACGCGTCTTCCGGCGGAAGGAAGCTGCCGGGCACCTGCGCAAGCAGCATGACGGAGCCGATAAGGAAGCCGATCGCCGCGATCAACGTCAGGTAGCGCGTCCACCAACGCCGGGTCGTGGCGCGCACAAGCCGCGTATAGCCGCGGAAGAAGCGGCCATCATTGTCGTGATGATCTTCGATGCCGTCTTCCGCGCGCATGAGATATGCGGCCATCATCGGTGTGATGAGACGGGCTACCATGAGTGAGAAGAAGACCGAGAAAGCAACCGTCAGGCCGAACTGAATGAAGTACTGGCCGGGAATGCCGGGCATGAACGACACTGGCACGAACACTGCAATGATCGTGAAGGTCGTTGCGATAACGGCGAGGCCGATTTCGTCTGCCGCCTCGATTGCCGCGCGATAGGGCGTCTTGCCCATCTTGATGTGGCGGGCAATGTTCTCGATCTCGACAATCGCATCGTCGACGAGGATACCGGTCGCGAGCGTCAGGGCTAGGAAGCTGACGAGGTTCAGCGAGAAGCCCATCAGGTCCATGATCCAGAACGTCGGGATCGCAGACAGCGGCAGCGCGATAGCCGAAATCAGCGTTGCGCGCCAGTTCCGGAGAAACAGGAAGACCACGACGATGGCGAGCAGCGCGCCTTCGATCAGTGTATCGATGGCGGCTTCATAGTTTCCGTAGGTGAAGTAGACGGAGTCACTGATCAGCTCGATGCCGACGTTCTGGTTCTCGGCCCGAACTTTGTCGAGGCTCTTGGCAACAGTCTCCGCCACGCTGACTTCGCTGGCGCCCTTCGAGCGGAACACGCCGAACGTGACGACTGGTGTATCATCGAAGCGCGAGAAGGACTTCGGCTCCTGATAAGTGTCCTTGATGGCGCCAAGGTCGGACAGCTTGACGAAACGACCGTTCGGCAGCGCGATCGTGGTGTTGGCGAGTTCCGCGACATTGCGGGCATCGCCGAGCACGCGGATCGCCTGCTCGCTGCCCGCCACTTGGCCGCGGCCGGAGCCGAGGTCGACGTTGGTGCCCCGCAGCTGTTGGTTCACGCTCGCGGCGGTGATGCCGTGAGCATTAAGCTTATCGGGGTTGAGCTCGATGCGTACCTCGCGCTCGGCACCGCCGTAACGATCCACGCGGCCGATACCGGCCTGCCCCTGAAGGGCTCGCTTGATCGTGTCATCGACGAACCAGGAAAGCTCTTCGAGCGTCATATCGGGCGAGGAGACCGCGAAGGTCTGGATCGCCTGGCCCTCGACGTCGACCTTGGAGACAATCGGCTCCTCGACGTTTGCCGGCAGGTCGCTGCGGATGCGGTCGATCGCATCCTTGGTGTCCTGAACAGCCTGCTCGGTCGGCACTTCCATGCGGAACATGACGACCGTCTGCGACTGGCCATCTGTCACCGTCGACTGGATCTCATCGATGCCGGTTATGCTGGCAACGGCGTCCTCGATCTCCTTCGTCACCTGTGTCTCGAGCTCGGCGGGCGAAGCGCCGCTTTGGGTGACGACGATGGAAACAAGCGGAACGTCGATGTTCGGAAAGCGCGTGATCGGCAGCTTGTTAAAGGACTGAATGCCGACGAAAAGCAGAAGTGCAAACGCCAGAAGCGGCGCGACTGGATTTCGGATAGACCAGGCTGAAAAGTTCATCGGTCGTCTCTCAGTTGGAAGCCGGTGGCTGTTCGTGTACCGGCGTGATGCGGTCGCCATCGCGGACATAGGCGCCCGCTTTGGCTACGACTTCGTCGCCGGCTTTCAATCCCTTTACGATCTCAACATAGGCACCGTCCTGGATGCCGGTCTCCACCTCGGCGAACTTGACGACGCCGTTCTCGACCTTACGGGCGGAGGATCCCTCGTTGCCGCTCAACACGGCCGACACTGGCAATGCCACGTTCTGTGCCGTGCGTATGACAATGTCAGCGCTGCCGTACATCCCGGAACGGGCCTTGCTGCTGTCATCGATCAGGATGTGGACAAGACCGAGGCGAGTGAGCGGATCGACCGTAGGCGAGACCAGGCGCACGGAGCCAGTGATCTTCTCGCGGCTGCCCGAGAGCGAAAGTGTTGCCTTCTGGCCGGGCTCGATCTTGACGATGTCACTTTCGCCGACTTCGGCAACCAGTTCGATCTTGTCGTCACGAATGATCGTGAAGAGCGGATCGCCGGTACCGAGCGCAATCGCGCCAACCTTGGCATTCTTAGCGGCTACCGTGCCGCCGACTGGTGTCTTGACGTCGGTGCGCGCCAGCTTCAGATCCGCATCGGCGATCTGGCTTTCGGTGACCTTGATGTCGGCAATCGCCACTTGGATCGCCTGCTGTGCGGAATCGACGCGCGCGTTGGCAGACGCCGCTGCGGCATCCGCCTGCTCGACAGTTGCCGTGGAAACCGTGCCCTTCTTGCCCATTTCCTGGGCACGCGCCTGCTGTTGGCGCGCCTGCTCTGCATTGGCCTGCGCTTCGATGAGCTGCGCGCGAAGCTGCGCAAGGCTTGCCTCGTTTTTGGCCTTTGTGGCCTGCATCTGGCTCTTCTGCAGGATGAGTGCGTCGTCGTTCAGCGTCGCGAGCTTGCTCTCGGCCTGAACCTTGTCACCAACATCGGCATTCAGGGTGCGGATCGACAATCCTTCGACCTGTGGCTGAATGTAGACTTCCTCGACAGGCTTGACCGTACCGGTCGCAACGACGCGGTCTACGAGCGTGCGGGTTGACGCCGTGGTCACTACGATGGCCGGCAGGTTCTGCTGCGGCTTTGTAACCGACTGTTCCTGGGCAAATGCCGCAGAGGCAACAGCTGCCGCGATCAGTAGGGTGGAGGCGCGAAGTATCTTAACAGGCGTACGTGCCATGCGTCGTTATCCAGTTTGCTCGGCCAGGCTCGCGCGTCGTCCACGTCGCGAATGGCCAGTTCCCGTATTGGTGTTCTCAGAAGTATATCCGCTCTTTTGCCGACACCTACTTAGAAGTCCCTCATCCGGCAAATTCGGCTTTTACGTGGTAGCTATTTGCCCATCGCGCAAGCCCGGCGGAAAATAATTCCTCATTCGAACACAATAATTACCATTGTGATGCAGATCAATCACTGCACGGTTATGCAAGCATTCCGTTAGTTGATCGTGCATCGTCGCTATGACGTGCGAGCCACGCTCGATGCGACATCAATCGCGAAACTTCCTAGTAAAAAATAGCAAAAAAATGAAAAACGCGCGGAAGTTCCGCGCGTTTCGTGTCTTGTCGTTGCAAATTACTTGGATGCAGCGTCCGTGATGTCGTGCGTCCAGGCGCCTGCTGGCTCCTTGTTGATGATCTTCTGGTCGAGGAGTGCCTTGGCCGTGCGATCGTAAAGGGTGGTGTCGAGCTTGCCGGTGCCGTCACCGATCAGCTTGGCGACTTCGCCCATCATGACCTTCTGGTGGTGTTCGTCCTGACCGCCGGCGTCGACGACGATTCCGGCAGCTTCATCAGGGTTCTCGGTTGCGTATTTCCAGCCCTTCATCGAAGCCTTGACGAACTTGACCATCTTCTCCTTGAAGGCCGGGTCTTTCAGCTTGTCTTCCATGGCGTAGAGACCGTCTTCGAGAAGGTCGTTGCCCATGGCGGTATAGTTGAAGACAATGAGGTCTCCAGGCTTGAAGCCAGCGTCGATTGCCTGCCAGTATTCATTGTAGGTCATGACGGAGATGCAGTCGGCCTGCTTCTGCAGCAGCGGCTGCACGTCGAAGCTTTGCTTCAGCACCGTTACGCCATCCTTGCCGCCGTCGGTCTTCAGACCGAGCTTGTTCATCCAGGCGAAGAACGGATATTCGTTACCGAAGAACCAGACGCCCAGCGTATGGCCCTTGAAATCGGCCTCGGTCTTAATCGGGCCGTCCTTGCGGCAGATCATTTCCATGCCCGACTTCTGGTAGGGCTGGGCGATGTTGACGAGCGGAACGCCTTTTTCGCGGGCAACCAGCGCGCCGCCCATCCAGTCGACGATGACGTCGGCGCCACCGCCGGCGATCACCTGTTCCGGCGCGATGTCAGGGCCGCCCGGCTTGATCGTGACATCGAGGCCTTCTTCCTCGTAATAGCCCTTTTCCTTGGCGACGTAATAGCCGGCGAACTGCGACTGCGTCACCCACTTGAGCTGCAGTGTCACCTTGTCGGCAGCCATCGCATGGGCCGCTGCAAGCGACATCGCGCTCGCCATCATCGCAATAATCAGTTTTTTCATTTTCTTTTCCCTCTGAAGTTATGCCCCAATCCCATTCGCGGGAATAAAGCGACGCCTAGCCACCACGGATAGACGGATGCCAGAAAGTCACCGCCCTTTCGGCGAGGGCGACGACGCCATAGAAGATCGAGCCGACCAGCGCCGCAACGGCGATTTCGGCCCAGACCATGTCGACATTCATGCGCCCGATCTCGGTGGAGATACGGAAGCCCATGCCGACGATCGGCGTACCAAAGAACTCCGCGACGATGGCACCGATGAGCGCCAGCGTCGAGTTGATCTTCAATGCATTGAAAATGAAGGGCATCGCCGCCGGAAGCCGAAGCTTCAGCAGTGTCTGCCAATAGTTGGAGGCGTAAGTCTGCATCAGGTCGCGTTCCATCGGACCGGATGTGGCGAGGCCGGCGACCGTGTTCACCAGCATCGGGAAGAAAGTCATGATGATAACGACGGCTGCCTTCGACTGCCAATCGAAGCCGAACCACATCACCATGATCGGAGCCACACCGATGATCGGCAGCGCCGACACCATGTTGCCGATCGGCAAGAGGCCGCGACGCAGGAAAGCAACGCGATCGGCGAGGATCGCGACGACAAAGCCTGCACCACAGCCGATGATGTAACCGGCAAACACTGCCTTGAAGATCGTCTGACGCACGTCGTCTGCCAGGATTGGCAACGAGCCAGCGATTCTTGCGCCGATGGCGCTCGGCGGCGGCAGCAGTACGAAGGGAATGCCGGCGCCGCGTGTCAGCGCTTCCCAAATTATCAGGATCCAGGCGCCGAAGATCGCCGGGATCAGCAGCCGCAGGCCGGAGCGGACGACGCTCGAAGCCGGCGTCATGGCCGAAAGCTCAGTGACGCAGCGCCAGGCGAGCAGCCAGCAGGCGGCCATCAGCAGGAAGAAGGACTTGGTTGCCAGGCCTTCGTTTCCAGTGACATCCGCGAGCAGCGCCCACGCCGCCCAGTGCGCGCCGACAAGCAGAACGGCGGCGACGTATGACTTTGGCAACGGTGCGAAGGAAACGAAGGCGACGGCGACGATCAGCGCAATCGTCAGGCCCACCGTCAGCGGGGACACGGGGTCCGGTGCGCCTTCGGCCATGATCGGCAAGGTGATGATCGCAATCGCTGTCAGCACCAGGGCAAGAACGCCCTGCCAGGAGAAGGACATCTGCTTCATGCCGGCCTCCCGCCCATCGAGCGGTCAACGATCTTCGCAACCAGACCGACGATGGCAACCAGGCTTGCGGCCAGCACCGAGCCCGCGACCAGTGCAGCCCAGATGTCGATCGTCTGGCTATAATAGGAGCCTGCGAGCAGCTTCGAGCCGATGCCGGCGACGGCGCCGGTCGGAAGCTCGCCGACGATGGCGCCGACTAGGCTTGCGGCGATCGCAACCTTCATCGAGGTGAAAAGGAAAGGCACGGAGGCCGGAACGCGCAGCTTCCAGAAGGTTTGCGCGGGCGTCGCGTTATAGGTCCGCATCAGATCGAGAAACATGACCTCTGGCGAACGCAGCCCCTTCACCATGCCGACCGTGACCGGGAAGAAGGAGAGATAGGTCGAGATCAGCGCTTTCGGGATCAGGCCAGTGATGTTGATGGCGCCGAGGACGACGATCACCATCGGCGCGATCGCCAGGATCGGGATGGTCTGCGAGGCGATGACCCAAGGCATCAGGCTGCGGTCAAGCGCCTTGATATGAACGATGCCAACCGCGATCACGATGCCGAGCAGCGTGCCAAAGCCGAAGCCGAGCAGCGTCGACGAGAGCGTGACCCAGCTGTGGTAGACGAGGCTGCGGTTGCTCGAAAGCTTCCGCAGGAACGTGTTTTCGAAGACGTTCTGCGCCACCTGATGCGGCGCCGGCAGCAACGGCTTCGGTTGCGAAAGCGTCTTTTCGATGAATTCGATGGTATCAGGCGTCTGGTTGGCCCGCTGATCCATGTCGCGCTGGAAGGCGGCGTTCATCAGGACCGCCGCGACGTACCAGACCGCGACCAGAACCACGAGGATTGTCAGGACGGGGACGAGCCTGTCTTTCAGCGTATCCGACTTCATGGGCGCCCCCGCGCACCGGTTCTGACGCTTAACGCCTTAGTGCTCATAGCTATGCCCCGCTCTCAAACCATCACGTACACGATGGGCGATTTCGAGGAACTCCGGCGTCTCGCGAATGTCGAGCGGGCGTTCACGCGGAAGCGTTGAATCGATGATATCGGTCACGCGGCCGGGGCGAGGGGACATCACCACGATCTTGGTGGAGAGATAGACCGCCTCGGGGATCGAGTGGGTGACGAAGCAGATCGTCTTGTTGGTACGCGCCCAGAGCTTCAGAAGCTCCTCGTTCAGGTGGTCGCGAACGATTTCGTCGAGGGCGCCGAAGGGTTCGTCCATCAACAGCAGGTCGGCGTCGAAGGCGAGCGCGCGGGCGATCGAGGCGCGCTGCTGCATGCCGCCGGACAGCTGCCAGGGAAACTTCTTCTCGAAGCCGGAGAGGTTCACGAGGTCGAGCGCGTCGCCGATGCGCTTCTTCTGGTCAGCTGACGCGTAGCCCATGATCTCAAGCGGCAGGGCGATGTTCTTCTCAATGGTGCGCCACGGGTAGAGGGCCGGCGCCTGGAAGACATAGCCGTAGGCGCGAGCCTTGCGTGCCTCTTCTGGCGTCATGCCATTGACGGTGATCTCGCCCGATGTTTTCCTCTCCAGATCGGCGATCACGCGCAGGAAAGTCGTCTTCCCGCAGCCTGACGGGCCGATGAAGGAGACGAAGTCGCCCTTGCGAACGTCGAGGTTGACGTTCGTCAGCGCCTGCACCGGAGCATCGTCTGCCGGGTAGGTCAGACAGAGGTCCTTGGCGGATACGACGGAGGCAGCTTGCGTCAATGCTTGTGTATCCTGTTTTGCCCGCGCTTCTGCGGTTTGCGTGATAGTATGAGTAGCGGTTTTCATTGTTCCGGCAAGGTCCATGGAGGATGACGATGGACGCGACATCAAAGCCCACCTGTCACATTGTCCGCCCCAGTCATGCCTATGACGGCAAGCAGGGGCTCAGTTACTTCGAAGGCATCGCGGCCGAGACAGTCGGCGCCAAGGGTATCTGCATGCATTTGCTGACGATTCCGCCCGGCGTTCGGGCCAAGGCGCATCTGCACGAGTCCCATGAAACGGCGATCTACATGCTCTCCGGCGAGGCCCACACTTGGTACGGCGACGAGCTGGAGCATCATGTCGTCGTGCATGCCGGCGAGCTGTTCTACATCCCCGCCGGGGTGCCGCATCTGCCTGCCAATCTCAGCAGTACCCCGTGCACCGCGATCATCGCCCGCACCGATCCGAACGAGCAGGAAAGCGTCGTTCTGCTTCCGGAGCTTGATCGGCTGGTGCAGGAGTGATGCCAAGGATCAGACCCCCGTCGCCGGAATGCCTGAACGTTCGACCTTGCGGGGCGCCACGAGTTCCTTCCATGTCGATAGCGCCTTGTTGACCGCCTGGAACGGCTCGCGCTTGACGAACTGGCCGTGCCCTTCCTTCGTCTTGACGGTGCTTTCCTCAATCGCGACTTCGCCGCGCGTCAGCGTGTAGCGCGGCAGGCCGGTGACCTGCTTGCCTTCGAAGACGTTGTAGTCGATCGACGATTGCTGCGTCTTGGCCGAGATCGTCTTCGAGCGCTTCGGATCCCAGACGACAATATCGGCGTCGGCGCCGACGAGGATGGCGCCCTTCTTCGGATAGACGTTGAGGATCTTGGCGATATTGGTCGAGGTGACGGCAACGAACTCGTTCATCGTCAGACGGCCGGTGTTGACCCCATGGGTCCACAGCATCGGCAACCTGTCCTCCAGGCCGCCGGTGCCGTTGGGGATCTTGGAGAAGTCTTTTACGCCGAAACGCTTCTGCTCGGTGGTGAAGGCGCAATGGTCGGTCGCCACCACGGACAGCGAGCCGGACTGCAGGCCGGCCCAGAGGCTGTCCTGGTGCTGCTTGTTGCGGAAGGGCGGGGACATGACGCGGCGGGCGGCATGGTCCCAGTCCTTGTCGAAATATTCGCTTTCATCGAGCGTCAGATGCTGGATCAGCGGCTCGCCGTAGACGCGCATGCCCTTCTGGCGGGCGCGGCGGATTGCTTCGTGCGCCTGTTCGCAGGAGGTATGCACGACATAGAGCGGCACGCCGGCCATGTCGGCGAGCATGATGGCGCGATTGGTTGCTTCGCCTTCGACTTCTGGCGGGCGGGAGTAGGCGTGGGCCTCAGGGCCGGTGTTGCCTTCGGCGAGCAGCTTTGCAGTCATCGAGGCAACGACGTCGCCATTCTCGGCATGGACGAGCGGCAGCGCGCCGAGCTCGGCGCAACGTTGGAAGGAGGCGAACATCTCGTCATCGTTCACCATCAGCGCGCCCTTGTAGGCCATGAAGTGCTTGAAGGTGTTGATGCCCTTGTCCTTGACCACCGTCTCCATCTCGTTGAAGACGCGCTCGTTCCAGCCGGTGATTGCCATGTGGAACGAGTAGTCGGCGTTGGCGCGGCTCGTCTTGTTGTCCCACATCTGCAGCGCTTCGAGGAGCGACTGTTCCGGCCCCGGCAGGCAGAAATCGACGACCATGGTCGTACCACCGGCGAGGCCCGCGCGCGTGCCGCTTTCGAAGTCGTCGGAGGAATAGGTGCCCATGAACGGCATCTCGAGGTGGACGTGCGGGTCGATACCGCCAGGCATGACATAGCAGCCCGTCGCATCGAGCGTTTCGGAGCCGGAGAGGTTCGGACCGATCTCGACGATCTTGCCGCCTTCAATCTTCACGTCCGCCTTGTAGGTCAGGTCCGCAGTGACGATGGTACCGTTTTTAATGATCTTTGATGTCATGATGAACCTCCGCTTTTCAGGCGCGCATGGTTGCGAGTTTTAGACCGAAGCCGACGAAGACGACGCCTGTTGCCGCCTTGATCCAGCGCTGAACTCTGCCTCCACGGGTCAATGTGGCTAGGCGGGAAAACACGACGACCATGGCGCTAAACCAGACCAGGTTGATCATGGAATGAATGAAAACCAGAAGGAAGATATTGGCTGCGGTCGCTTTTTCCATCGGCACGAATTGGGGGAAGGCCGCGAGATAGAACATCGCAACCTTGGGATTGAGTGCGTTGGTCAGAAAGCCTTCGATATAGGCCGCCAACAGGGTCCGTCGGCGTTTTGAAGGGGCGGCGATCGGCTGCGATGAAAGCGGATTACGCCAAGCCAGCATCAGCGCCTTGACACCAACCCAGCACAGATAGGCGGCACCAAGCATCTTGACCGCGAAAAACAACTCCGCCGAGCGCGCCAGAATGACCGAGACGCCGAAGACGACAAACGCCCCATGCAGATAAAAGGCGGAGACGAAGCCGGCGACATTGGCAAAGCCGGCCAATCGGCCCGAGGCGGGGACGGTCTTGGCGATCAGGACACCGTTTGGGCCGGGGGAGATAACGAGCAAGGTCGTCACTGCGACGAAGGCAAGGATAGTTGTCAGATCCATGGGTGCTTTTCCTATGTCAGCCGCAGGTCTTCTTTAAGAATGTCGTCCGTTGCCGACTGGGCGGTCACGCCACGATCTCCGCCGTCTCGACCACGGCATGAAATAGGACGTCCGCGCCGGCTGTTGCCCATTCCTTCGAGATGTCCTCCGCCTCGTTGTGCGAGAGACCTCCGACGCAGGGGCACATGACCATCGTGGTTGGAGCGACCTTTGCTGCCCAGCAGGCGTCGTGGCCGGCACCCGAGATCAGGTTCATGTGGCTGTAGCCGAGCCGTTCGGCAGCGCCGCGCACGCGGGAAACAAGCGTCGGGTCGAAAGTCACTGGCGCGAAGTGGCCGATCGCCTCGATCGTGCAGCCGACGCCGAGTGCTTCGCAAATCTTTGGCGCTTCCGCTTCGATCCTGGCGCGCATGCCGTCGAGCTTGGCCTGATCCGGCGAGCGGATATCGACAGTGAAGACGACCCTGCCCGGCAGGACGTTGCGCGAATTCGGGGTGAAGAACACCTGACCGACGCCGCCGACGGCACCCGGCTGGTTCTCCATTGCCACGGTCTGCACCATTTCCATGATGCGCGACATGGCAAGCCCCGCGTTGACGCGCATGTTCATCGGCGTGGAGCCAGTGTGAGCCTCCCTGCCGGTCAAGGTGAATTCGAGCCACCACAGGCCCTGACAGTGTGTGACCACGCCGATCTGCTTGTTCTCGACCTCAAGGATCGGACCTTGCTCGATGTGATACTCGAAATAGGCGTGCATCTTGCGCGCGCCGACCTCTTCGTCGCCAACCCAGCCGATGCGCTTCAGTTCGTCGCCAAAGGTCTTGCCTTCGGGATCCTTGCGATCATAGGCATATTCCAGTGTATGGACACCGGCGAAAACGCCGGAGGCGAGCATGGCCGGCGCAAAGCGCGCACCTTCCTCGTTGGTCCAGTTGGTGACGACGATCGGGTGCTTGGTCTTGACGCCGAGGTCGTTCATGCTGCGGACGACTTCCAGTGCGCTGAGGACACCGAGCACGCCGTCGTATTTGCCGCCGGTTGGCTGGGTGTCGAGGTGCGAGCCGACATAAACAGGTAGAGCGTCCGGATCGGTGCCGGGACGGGTCGCGAACATCGTGCCCATCTTGTCGACGCCGAGCGTCAGGCCGGCGCCTTCGCACCATGTCTTGAAGAGGTTGCGCCCTTCGGCATCGGAATCCGTCAACGTCTGGCGATTGTTGCCGCCAGCAATGCCCGGGCCGATCTTTGCCATGTCCATGAGGCTGTCCCAAAGACGGTCCCCGTTGACGCGCATGTTCTCGCCTGGTGCTGCCACCATGTCTAAAGTCCTCACCTGTTTTCTGCGGCCATGCAATTCACATGTCCGCCTGTTCCCGTGGTCAGTATCCGAGCGCTCTTGTTTGTTTTGTTAGCGCCGGAAAATCGCCAGTTGCCTTTGTTTTGCATCTGATCGATAATTTGACCGATTGGTAAACATTACAACTTCCGGCGCTGGGCTCAAGACGAAAATCAGGAAAAATACAGACAAAATTACCGGCATCTGCTCATTTTTGCGGCAAGGTGCCGCACCCGTCCAATCTTGAGTGAAACGGTTGAATTTGAAGGGAAAACAAGATCGATATGGCAATCCCGAGAGCAGCCAAGACCCAGCGGCGCACGCGCATTCAGGAAGAGAAGGAGGAGCAGATTCTTGAAGCCGCGCTCGATGTGTTCTCGGTCAGCGGTTTTCGTGGTTCCACGATCGACCAGATTGCTGAAGTCGCCGGCATGTCGAAGCCCAATTTGCTCTATTATTTCCGCACCAAGGAAGCGATGCATCGGGCGTTGATCGACCGGGTGCTCGATACCTGGCTCGAGCCACTGAGAGCGTTCGATGCCGACGGCAATCCCGAAAGCGAGATCCGCAGCTATATCCGCCGTAAGCTTGAAATGGCCCGCGATTTCCCGCGCGAGAGCCGGCTTTTTGCCAACGAGATGCTTCAAGGGGCGCCGCACGTCGAGGATGAGCTGAAGGGGCCGCTGAAGGAACTCGTGGACGAAAAGGCGGATGTCATCCGCAGCTGGGCGAAGGCGGGGAAGATTGCCAAGTGTGACCCCTATCACCTGATCTTTTCGATCTGGTCAACGACGCAGCATTATGCCGACTTCGACGTTCAGGTGAGGGCGGTGCTTGGGCAGGAGCATGCGGGCCCCGGTCGCTTCGAGGATGCGGCGCGCTTCCTCGAACAGTTGTTCATCGATGGGCTGAAGGTCAAGTCCGTGCCAAACGCGTCCTGATGTCATGGGCGCGCAAGCGTCCGGTATGGTCTTATCATTCCTCTAAATCGAAGAGCGCGTTGACTGCCGCACGAGCCTTGGCGTGGCGGGCGCGGTAAGCCTGGCGGATCACCCCGCGTCTTGCATCCAATTCCAGCCCCGGCGCCATGACGGACAGCCACGCCAATGCCGTTGGCACGAATTCATCGTCGGCGGGGGCAAGCAGATCGTTTTCGTCCAGTTGCTTCCTGATACAGCCACGGTCGGTGGAAATCACCGCGCTTCCGGCCGCCTTCGCCTCGAAAATCACCAGTGGCTGCGCCTCGTTGCCATAGGCCGTGGGGAGGACGAACACGTCGATCTCACGATAGAAGGCGGCTTTCGCGTCGTCATACAACGCACCCCGGTAATCCAGTGCATCGCCCACTTCCATGACGGCGGCGTCAATCGCGGCGCGCTCGCCAGGGCCGGCCGGACCCGCCAGGATCGCCCTGACCGGCAAGCTTTCATGCCGTGCTTGCCTCGTGAGGTCAAGGAAGGTGTCGAGACCTTTCTCGGTGGTGAGATTGCTCAGCATTCCGATCACAAGAGTCGTGCGGTATTGCGGTGCGCCGTTCTGCTCCGTTGGTACCACGAAAGCAGCATTGGAGACGATATTGCTGCGCATGCGGCGCTCGTAGGTATCCGTGAAACTGTCTCGCATGACATCGCACAGGAAGATGTGCCGCAATCGGCTACCGCCGAAAGCCAGGACACATCGCATCAGTAAGCTGGCCCTGCCGATATAGCTGAAACTGTGATGATGCAGATAGATGGGATAGGCCAGCAGTCTCGCGACCAATACGATCAGCGCCGTGTAGAGCAAGCCACGGCCACCTTCACAGGCAAGATAGCAAATCTGGTTGTCATGCTTGCGATCACGGAAGAGCTGGCGGCAGGCGCGGAGGACACGACTGAGCTTGATTGGATGCTTGAGCAACGACAGTTTGCCGAATGGCGGGGAAACGTTGCGGCTGGTGACGCTGTTTCCTTCCTCGAGAAGCGCGATCATGCTTCTGGTCGCGAGCGAGAAGCCGTTGAACGGCGGAGGCAATTGACCGATCGCAACAATATGACGTGCCATGCAGGAGGCTACCCTTTGCGCCTCCCGACTATCGCATCGATGCACGAAAATTCAATCTCCCGCTTGTGTGCTGCAGGTCCTCGCCCGCAGCACACCCGACGCTAGGCTGCAGCGGTTTCCGAGCCGCTATCGAAGGCAAAGCCCTCGTCGGCCCAACCCGTCATTCCGCCAATCATGACCTTCACCTGAAGTCCGAGCCTAGCAAGGCGCAGGGCTGCCTTGTCGGTGCCGTTGCAATGAGGGCCGGCACAATAGACGACGAAAAGCGTGTCGGCGGGCCATTCCGACATTCGGTGGGCCGTCATCTTCCCATGCGGCAGGTTGATCGCGCCCGGAATGTGCAAAGCGGAGTAGTGCGTCGGGGAGCGAACATCGAGCAAGACGAAGTCTCGGTGGCCTGCGGCGAGCGATGCGTGAACATCCCAGCAGTCGGTTTCGAAGGCGAGCTTCCGGGCATAATAGGCGGCGGTGGCTTCAGGAGAGGCGGCGGGGATTTCGGTGACGAAGCTCGGCATGGCGTTTCCTTTCGGTTCAAGTTGCCGTCGACCATCGCTGATGTTATGGCTTTGCGAAATTGGCCATAATGACGGTTAGCGTAAAGATCATGCCAAACGCACTGAAAGGCCCGTATGTTGTGGTGCTTGCCTACGACGGGCTCTGCACCTTCGAATTCGGCATCGCCTACGAGGTCTTCGGCCTGCGTCGGCCGGAAATGGGGGAAGAGTGGTATCGCTACTCGGTATGCGGAGTTGAACCCGGGCCTCTGAGAGCGGGCGGCGGCCTTGCGGTTTCCGTTGACCATGGGTTGGAGGTGCTTGAGGATGCGGACCTGATCGTGGTGCCGGGGTGGCGCTCCATAGATGCCGAGGTTCCGCATGCACTGATCGATGCGTTGTGCGCGGCCCATCAGCGTGGCGCCCGGATCATGTCGCTATGCTCCGGCGTTGCAGTGCTTGCAGCGACCGGGCTTCTTCGCCATCGCCGTGCCACGACGCATTGGCGGTATGTCGCCTCGATCTCGAAGCGTTATCCCGACATCAACTTCGATGCCGATGTGCTTTACATGGACGAAGGTAGTCTGCTGACGGCCGCCGGCAGCGCTGCTGGCATCGATCTCTGCTTGCATGTGGTCCGTCGCGACTTCGGCGCCGAGGCGGTCAACAGCGTCGCGCGGCGTCTGGTTCTGCCGCCGCACCGCGAAGGCGGACAGGCTCAGTTCATCCAGGCGCCCGTGCCGCAGGAGCGCGAAGGCATCCGGCTTGGTCCGCTGATCGACTGGATGCGGCAGCGGCTGGACGAGGAGCAGCCGATTAGCCTGCTCGCGGCGAAGGCCAGGATGAGCCAGCGAACCTTTCAACGCCGGTTCGAAAGCACAACGGGGCAAACCGTGGGCGAATGGCTGCTCAAAGAGCGGCTTCGCCATGCGCGTGAACTTCTGGAACGAGCAAGCAGCGCATCCCTCGACGATATCGCAGAAGCCAGCGGCTTCGGAACGCTGGCGACGATGCGGCACCATTTTCGCAAACGGCTGGGCACGAGCCCTGGGGCATATCGGAAGACGTTTGCGGGTGTGGACGGCTAGACCGCAGGCAAGCGCACGGTTTTTCATGCGCTTGCCGTCCTGGATTTAGTCGCGTTCCCTAAAAGTAGTGGTGGCGATGGATGCCGTCATAGCTGCCGGATTTCAGGCAACAGTTCTTGAAAGCGCCTCCGTGAACCACAGGGGCAGGGGTCATTTCGGCCCAGCTTCTCGACCAGTTCGACATCGCCGTGGACAAACTGTCGGCCGGTTTTGACACGCGTTTCGGATGGATAGGATTTACGCCGCTTGGACGTGACCTCAAAAGCTGAAGTCGGTGAGGTGTTTGCGAGCCATGGCTGCCTCCTCTGGAAAGAGAGCTGCGACAATGCAGCGAGGCATCGATAGCATAAGGCCTTCCATAGGCAACGCCGCGAAAGAAACTCTTCCGCGGCGTTGCAAAGCAGTTACTCCGCGGCCTGGCGAGCCATCGGGTTGTTCGGATGTGTCGTCCAGTTTGCATAGTTCGGATCGACGATCTTGCCGGTGCGCTTGTCGAGGTCGCCGACGGGGAGTTGCTCCATGGTGATGCAGTTCTCGACCGGACAGACGTTGACGCAGAGGTTGCAGCCGACGCATTCCTCTTCCATCACCTCGAAGTGCCTGACGCCATTGACGAACTGGGTAATCGCCTGGTGCGAGGTATCCTCGCAGGCGATGTGACAGCGGCCGCACTTGATGCAGGCGTCCTGGTCGATCTTCGCCTTGGCGATGTAGTTGAGGTTGAGATACTGCCAGTCGGAAACATTCGGCACTGCGCGGCCAGTGATGTCGTCGAGGTTGCGGTGGCCTTTGGCGTCCATCCAGTCGGAGAGACCCGTGATCATCTCCTGGACGATTTTGAAGCCGTAGGTCATCGCCGCTGTGCAGACCTGCACGTTGCCGGCGCCGAGCGCCAGGAACTCGGCCGCATCGCGCCATGTCGTGACGCCGCCGATGCCTGATATCGGCAGGCCGTAGGTTTCCGGGTCGCGGGCGATCTCGGCGACCATGTTGAGTGCGATCGGCTTGACCGCCGGGCCGCAATAGCCGCCGTGGCTGCCGCGCCCGTCGATCGACGGTTCCGGCGAGAAGGTGTCGAGATTGACCGAGGTGATCGAGTTGATCGTGTTGATCAGCGATACGGCATCGGTGCCACCGGCTTTCGCGGCACGGGCCGGCTTGCGGATGTCGGTGATGTTGGGCGTCAGCTTGGTGATGACAGGCATGCGCGTGTATTGCTTGCACCAGCGCACGACCATTTCGATATACTCAGGCACCTGTCCGACCGCGGAGCCCATGCCGCGTTCCGACATACCGTGCGGACAGCCGAAGTTGAGTTCGATGCCATCGGCGCCGGTCTCTTCGACCAGTGGCAGGATCGCCTTCCAGGCGTTCTCCTCGCAGGGAACCATGATCGAGGCGATCAGCGCCCGGTCCGGCCAGTTCATCTTCACCTGCTTCATTTCGCGCAGATTGGTGTAGAGGTCGCGGTCGGTGATGAGCTCGATGTTGTTGAGACCGAGCAGGCGGCGGTCGGCGCCCCAGATCGCGCCGTAGCGCGGGCCGTTGACGTTGACGACCGGGGGGCCTTCCTCGCCAAGCGTCTTCCAGACGACACCGCCCCATCCGGCCTTGAAGGCGCGTTCGACGTTGTAGGCCTTGTCGGTCGGCGGCGCGGAGGCGAGCCAGAACGGGTTGGGCGACTTGATGCCGACGAAATTATTGCGGAGATCAGCCATTGTTCATTCTCCCCTTCACGCGACGGCAACGGCCGGCTGCGCGCCCGCAGCAAGCATACGGTTGATGGATTCAGCGGCGTCGCGCCCCTGTGCGACTGCCGAAACGGTCAGGTCGTCACCGCCGACGACGCAGTCGCCGCCGGCCCAGACGCCGTCGAGCGAAGTCTTGCCATCCGCATCGATGGCGATGCGGCCGGATTCCATGCGCAGCTCACCGAGGCCTGACGCCTCAAAGGTCTGACCGATCGCCTTGAATATTTGATCAGCGGCGATGACGCCGGTTTCGCCCGTCGTCGACAGGCGGCCATCGACCAGCTTGGTGTACTCCACCTCGATCGCGGCGACTTTGCCGTCCTGCGCAAGAATGGATTTCGGCGCCAGCCAATGGCGGATGATGACGCCCTTGGAGGTGGCGAGATCCTGCTCGAATTCGGAGGCGTTCATGTGCTCCTTGCCGCGGCGATAGCAGATCGTTACCTCCTCGGCGCCGAGGAGCTTTGCCTGCACGGCGGCGTCGATGGCGGTCATGCCGCCGCCGAGAACGACGACACGGCGGCCAATCGCTACCTCGCCCTTATCGGTGGCCTGACGCAGGCCGGCGATGAAATCGACAGCGTCATCAACGCCGGGCAGGCTTTCGCCTTCGACGCGCAGCGCATTGACGCCGGCAAGGCCGATGCCGAGGAAGACGGCGTCATACTGCGACTGGAGATCGGCAAGCGAGAAATCACGACCCAGTTGCTGATCGTGGCGCACCTCGATGCCGCCGATCGCGAGGACGTAGTCGACTTCCTTCTGGGCGAAGTCGTCGACCGCCTTGTAGGTAGCGATGCCGTATTCGTTGAGGCCGCCGGACTTTGCCTTGCCATCATAGATGACGACGTCATGGCCGTTCACCGCAAGGCGATGGGCAGCGGCAAGGCCGGCAGGCCCGGCGCCGACCACGGCGATCTTCTTTCCGGTCGAGGCGGCGCGGCTGTAGAACTGCTTGTCCGCCTGCATCGCCGTATCGGTGGCGTAGCGCTGAAGACGACCGATTTCGACAGGGCGTTCCTCTGCCGTGTTGCGCACGCAGGCCTGCTCGCACAGATCTTCGGTGGGACAGACGCGGGCGCACATGCCGCCCAGAATATTCTGGTCGAAGATCGTCTTTGCCGATCCGAGCGGATTGCCGGTGGCGATCTGACGGATGAAGAGCGGAATGTCGATGGAGGTGGGACAGGCCGTCATGCACGGCGCGTCGTAGCAGAAATAACAGCGGTCAGCTGCGACCAGCGCCTCGTGCTTGTCGAGGCGCGGATGAAGATCGGAGAAATTCGACTCGTACTCGGCGGGCGAAAGCCGGCCAGCACGAATCCCAGTTCCCAGTCGTTCCATTGAAGTTCCCTCATTATTGGTAAACGGCCAGTGAGGGAAGCGTAACTCAGCTTCAAAAATTTATCAAACGGTAAATTTTTTAAAGAAACTAATATCTATCTTATTGTTTTAATACCGCTATTTTTACCGTTGGAGAGGGCTGTTTGCTCGTGCTTGCCGCCTGCAAATAAAAAAACAAAGAAATCGAAATTTTTCTGATCTGTGCCGGGAACCATTTGGATACTTGACCGTTACTGCGGTATCCAAACGATGACCGCATCGACCCAACATGCGCGCCCCCAACCCATCGTTTGGACGTACTCACGGTCCCCTCCCGGTGAGTGAAAGAACAGCCGGTGCGCCGCCCTCGCACTGGCTGTTCTTCGTTTAGCGCATTGCCGCTTTTTGAGGGGGGCGCCTAAGAATTTCGAATTCGGCGTCGGGGATTGTCAGGTGATATTCGATGCGTCCAGGTACCAGCGTCAGCTCGGCCTTGCCGTTGACTGAGGAGGGCACGACGCGCTCCAGCACTGTTTTGCCGAAGCTGTTTTCGCTGAACTCGTGAACTTCGGTTGCATCGCAGAGCGTTTCCGCCCACGAAACCTCGATTGCCCTTCGCCCGGCGGAGGCGATTTCGTGGCAGCTGAGGGTAACGGCGGGCGTGCTGCCGGCGATTGCGCCGTAAGTGGCGGAGTTAACGATCAATTCGTGCAACGCCAAGCCGACGTGGACAGCGGCGTTGGGCGTCAGGTGGACGTTGAGCCCTGTGATCGGCACCGGTCCGGCCGTTTCGGGCCAGTAGGGGGCGAACTGCTTTTCAGCGAGTTCGAACAGGAATGCGCCACGCCAACTGGAGTCGGTAATCAAGTCCTGTGAATTCGACAGGGACTGCAGTCGCCCGCGAAACTTCACCAGGAAGCCCTCCAGCGAGATGGTGTTGCGGGCCGTTTGTGTGGCAATGCCCTGAATGATGGCGAGAAGGTTCTTCGAGCGGTGCGATAGCTCGCGAAGAAGGGACTTCAGCACCTTTTCGCGGTGCCGCGCGTCCGTCACCTCGGAAATGACGGAAAGCAGCCCGAGGGTCCGGTCGGTGCCAACACACTCGATCTTCAGCTCGTAGGTGCGCATCTCTCCGTCGACCGAAATTTCGACCTCGGTGGTAGCCGATTTGCCGGTCTCGAAGACCTGCCGCTTCATCTTCTCCAGATTGCGCCCATGTGCCTCACCGAATAGATCGGCGTCTGTACCACCTGGTATCGCAGCCGGCTGAAAATGCGGAGGAAGGTTGTCAGCGTAGATTATCGACAGGCCAGGATCCTGGTAGATCACTGATATTCCGGCACTTCCGAGGGCGCGCTGCAATAGCGCCGCTCTATTCTCCAGCGCGAAGGGCATGCCGGGCACAGGTTCACTCCTATTCACCTAGTCGCCTTTCCCATATTGATCCTCTCTCGGTGCCGCTGAGAGAGATGCCCATTGATCGGGAAGCTCATCCTAGAGGAGGGCGCTGAAAAAAAGCCTAAGGCCGGAAAAGCGTCCCAGTCTCACCGAAACGCCCTTCCGTTCCTATTGTTCCTCAAGGCGCGAACTCCTTCAGGCCGCCGCCTTGGTGGATTCGTTGAAGAAAAGCGCCTGGCTGATCAATGCCTTGACCATATCGGGGTTGAACGGCTTCGTGACCAGGAACGTCGGCTCCGGGCGTTCGCCGGTCAGCAATCGTTCCGGGAAGGCGGTGATGAAGATCACCGGCACGCTCGCTGTCTTGAGAATGTCGTTGACCGCATCGATACCGGAGCTGCCGTCGGCAAGCTGAATATCTGCCAAAACCATGCCTGGACGGGTCTTGTTGTAGAGGGCAACCGCTTCTGCGTGCGTGCGCGCGATCCCGGTGACGCGGTGACCGAGGCTTTCCACCATCTGTTCGATGTCCATTGCGATCAACGGTTCGTCCTCGATGATCATGACGTCCGTGGCAACCTGGCGAGAGATCTCGCGTGACGCGTTGTCGAGCAAGCTGACGACTTCGTCGTCTTCCTCGCCCAGGATTTCGGCGATCTCGGCAACCCGAAAGTTCTCGACGGAGGCGAGGATAAAAGCCTGACGGGCACGGGGCGAAACCTTGGCAAGGTTCAGCGTCGCGCGCTGTTCCCACACGTATGGTGAGGCAGGTTCTGGAATCTGGATCGTGACGGAACCAAACAGCGTGGTGAAAAGTTTGTACAATGCGACGCGGTCATCCGCGGTATCCGGGAAAATGGATATGTCGGTAATGATCGCCTCGAGCACGGCGGCCACATAGGCGTCGCCCGACGTCTGCGTTCCAGTAAGCGCGCGGGAATAACGACGCAAGTAAGGAAGGTGCGGCGCAATTCGAGTCGAAAGTGTCATTTAAAGCTCCCACTAGCGGCCGGTGAACGGCCTCAATGGCGGTTAAAACGCGACGGACTGTAAAAATGTTCCTGGCATATAGGAACTTTTTTTTCTCAGCGGCATTATCGTGCCTACAAACAGAGGGCTCATCGCATTTGTTTCATGACACGCGACGGGATGTTCACTGATCAGCCGGTCTAAGCGGCTGAGTTAGTTATGACAAACTTAAGGCGACGTGGCAGAACGAGTGGATAACAAAGTAAAGTGACGACGATTGATGACGGCACGGAAAAATGAAAAGGATCGGCAGCGGCTGGAAATGCGCGCGAGCGATATCCTGGACCCGAACAGCCAGATCGGCGTGAAGTTGCGATCGCTTTATGCTGCCGTGCAGGACGAGGCGATTCCGGACCGCTTTCTCGATTTGCTCGAGAAGCTTGACCAGGCCGAACTCGTGGCGTCGGCCAAGGCTGTGAAGTAAGGTGGCTCCATGGAAAAGCAGCAACCAAGCTTCAAGCGCGAGCTTCTCGCGTCGCTACCCAGCCTCCGAGCCTTTGCGATTTCGTTGATTGGCCGGCACGACCGCGCTGATGATCTCGTTCAGGATACCATCATGAAGGCCTGGGCGAAGCAGGATCATTTCGAGATGGGCACCAACATGAAGGCCTGGCTCTTCACGATCCTGCGCAATGAGCTGTATAGCCAGATGCGCAAGAGTGGACGCGAGATTCAGGACAGCGATGGCCTGTTCACCGAGTCCATGGCGACGCACCCGGCCCAGTATGGGGCGCTCGATCTGCAGGATTTCAAGAAGGCGCTCGATCAATTGCCGCCGGACCAGCGTGAAGCGATCATTCTGGTCGGCGCCTCCGGGTTCTCCTATGAGGAGGCCGCCGAGATCTGCGGTTGCGCAGTCGGTACGATCAAGAGCCGCGTGAACCGCGCTCGTCAGCGTCTGCAGGAGCTCCTTCAGATTTCGGGCGAGGCGGATTTCGGACCAGACGCGACATCATCGCCGCTTACCTCCAAAGCCTTTGCCTTCTGATACCTGTATAGACGACACGAGAAAGGCCGGTCGCCCGCGAGCGCCGGCCTTTCTCGTGTCGTGTATCACGGTAGAGCTGTCTAAGCGTCAGTCGTCTCGCTTCGAGCCCATGAGATTGGCCATGACGATCGCCGCGAGGACCCCGGCCGTCAGCAGGGGCTGGGCCCGTACGAGGCCGATGCCGACTGCGGCAAGTGATTCCAGCGCCTGCTTGCGTTCCTTGGCGCGACGCGCCTCCTGCGCATTGATCACCATCATGGCGATGAGAACAACGACAGCAATCAGCAGCGCCGCGGCAGCAAGGAAGAGTGCTGCGCCGATCGGACCGTAAATGCCCGAGAGCCATATCGCGCCAGCCACGACGGCGAGCGCGTAGGCGGTCAACAACAGTACGACGGCAATTGCAACGAAAATACCGTTGCGCTTGGTCCGCGCAACGGTCCGGTGAACACTCGTGCCTACCAGCAGGCTGAGGAGCGGGAAGAGCATCTAGCCTCCTTAACGGCGGGCAAGGAGAGCAAGGACAAGCCCGAAGGCTGCCGCCGCGCCGACGGTTGCGACCGGGTGCCTGCGCACGGTGTTGCGCACTTCGCTCGCGCCGCGAAGGTAGCCTTCCTGCAATTCGTGGATTAGGTCCTCGCTGCGGGCGAGCAGGTCGTCGTAGCTGGCCGCTGCCTGATAGCGGATGCGATCACTCGATTTCCGCGACTGCTTCCCAGCAATCTTCGTCAGTGCTGCGATCTCCTCGCGAAGAGACTCGATCTGCTCTTCGATGGTGGATTCAATGTTGTGCAGCGTGCCGCCGCCATTGCGTCGGCTGCGGATGGGGTGGAGGAGCGAAGAGGCCACGATTTTCTCCATCGGTAAGGCACGCTCGGACGCGGCCTGGTTCAACACAAGGCCGTCGCCGAAGTTTGCATGAAGATTGTCGCCCGGCAATGACCTACATCGTCAATTGCTTAACGCGGGCGCCGGTCAAAAGTTCCGCTACGCTGGATTGCATCACGTTTGGACCGCACTATGAGCAAGCACGAAAGGCGTGCCATCTTCCGGAACCTGATTGATCCGCAGAGCACAGCCAAAGACGGACTCCATAGTCTCGTCCGTCAGTACCTCGCGGATGCTGCCGCTGGCAGCCACTTGGCCGGATTTCATAAGAATGATCTGGTCGGCAAAAAGCGTGGTCAGGTTGAGGTCGTGCATGACGGCGATGACGCCGCCGCCAGCCTCGCAGAATTTGCGCGCCAAGGTCATGATTGTCAGCTGGTGGCTGATGTCGAGGCTGGATACCGGCTCGTCAAGCAGAAGCCAGCACGGCTTTCCGTCGACAATCGGCTCGGCAATTTGGCAGAGGACGCGGGCGAGTTGCACGCGCTGCTGCTCGCCGCCCGAAAGCTCCTGATAGAAGCGTCCTTCGAAGCCGCCGAGGTCGACGGCGCTCAGCGCTTCCGCGGCGGTCTGCTCCGCTTTCTCGGGATTGCGGTTGACGCCAGTCGTGAGGCCCATGCGGACCACTTCGCGCACCGTGAACGGGAAAGAGATGGTGCTTGCCTGCGGCAGCACGCCACGCATCGTTGCCAGTTGCCATGGCTGCAGCGCGGTCACTTCCTGCTCATTGAGCCGAATGGAGCCGGAGTAGGGGAGTTCGCCGGAGACCGCCTTCATCGTGGTCGTCTTGCCTGATCCGTTTGGGCCGGCAATCGCCGTCAGCTGACCAGCCTGCGCGGCAAAGCCGACCTGGCTAACAATGGTCTTGCCGAAAAGGCGCACGGAAACACCGGATACTTCGATCATTGCTTAATACTCAAATGGCAAGGCGTGCGCGATGGCGCAACAGAATCCAAAGGAAGAACGGGCCGCCGACAGCCGCCGTTATGATACCGATCGGCAATTCGGCCGGCGCGACGATGGTCCTGGCAAGGACATCGGCGAAAATCAGCAGAGAGCCGCCAAGAAGCGCCGAGGCAGGCAGCAGGAAGCGATGATCAGGGCCGATTGACATGCGCAGCACATGCGGAACCACGATGCCGACGAAACCGATGCCTCCACTGACCGCGACCGAAGCACCCGTCGCTGCGGCGACGCTGACGATGGCGATATTCTTCAGCCGTTGAACGGGGACACCCATGTGAAAGGCCGTCGCTTCGCCAAGCGTGATGGCATTCAGACCACTGGCGATGAACGGTATGGCGGCAAAGGAGAGAAGAATGATCGGCCCGGCGGCCGTAATCTTCGCCCATGTCGCCCCGGCAAGTGATCCCATGCCCCAGAAAGTGAGGTCTCTGAGTTGCTGATCGTTGGCCATGTAGATCAGCAGTCCGGTGAGCGCACCAGCAAGCGAGCCAAGCGCGATACCGGCAAGCAGCATCGTGGCGACCGAGGTCTGGCCGTTCCCCGTTGCAATCCGGTAGAGCAGCCACGTACTGGCTAGGCCACCGCCGAACGCGGCGATCGGAAGCGCATAGATGCCCAGCAGCGTGTAAAGTGGCGCGGCAAAGGTGCTGGCGAGCACGATGATCACGACCGCGCCCAGGCTCGCCCCAGAGGAAACGCCGACAAGGCCGGGATCCGCAAGCGGATTTCGAAAAAGACCCTGCATGATCGCACCCGAGACGGCAAGCGAGCCACCGACCAGCAAACCCAGGATCGCTCGGGGCATGCGGATATCGAAGATGATGATCCGGTCTCTGGCGTTCAGCGCATCATCTGAGCCGGCCACGTTGGCGATGACGTCGAGGAACGAGGCGTTGGAAGCACCCGTTGTCACCGAAAACAGCAAGGACAGGACGGAGCCGACTGCAAGCAGAAGGATTGTCAGCAGGGCGAGGCGGCTGCGATCGCCAGCCCGGTGAAGCTCCCGGAGACCTGTCAGCGAAAACATCGCGCGCTTCCGTCGCATAGCATCCTGCAGGGCCATTATTCGCCCCCGAAGATCGCCACGTTCAATTGACGGACGGCGCTTGCGGTGCGGGGGCCGAAACCGAGTAAGTACAGGCCGTCCATGCGGATGATCGCCTTGTTCTGCGCGGCAGGCGTCAGGGCCAGCGCCGGCTGCTTGAGAAGATCTTCATTCTTTATGGCCGACCCGTCGCCACGGTTCATCATCAAAATGACGTCAGGCTTGGCCTCGATGATCGCTTCGTCGGTCAGCGGCTTGTAGCCGGGGAAATTGCCGACAGCATTGACGGAGCCCGACAGCGTGATGATGCCGTCGGCCGCAGTGCCTGTTCCGGAGGCCATGACCTTGCCGCCCTGCATGTTGAGGATGAAGAGGATACGCTTGCGCTCGCCTTCGGGACGTTTGGCGGCGTCGGCGATGGCGGCGTCCAGGTCCGCGCCGACCTTTCCTTCCAATGCCTTTGCCTTTTCGGGCTGGTCGAGCAGCTCGCCGACCCGATCGATTTTCGCAAGTATCCCTTCGCGCGTGTAGGCGTTCGGCACCGTCTCGAATGGGACGCTCGCGTTCTTCAGCACGTTCAGCGCCTCCGGCGGTCCTGATCCCTCGATCGCGATGATCGCTGTCGGGTTCATCGCAAGGATACCTTCGGGCGACAGGGCGCGCATGTAGCCGACATCGGGCAGCTTCATGGCCGCTTCCGGATACATGCTGGTCGAGTCGCGAGCGATCAGCCGATCCTGCTCATCGAGCGCATAGATGATCTCGGTGACATCGCCGCCGACGGCTACGAGACGCGTCGTATCCAGTTTATCGGCTGCTGTACCATTCGAGACGGGAGCCAGCGACAGCACAATAGCTGCCACCGAAAACGCCATCACCTGAAGCCGCTTGCTCTGCGGTTCCTTACGCATCGTCATCCCCTTGCTCAAGCCGCGACGCTGGTTTCTGCGCGCGGCAGGTTTTCCATGATGGCGCGCCAATCGTCGCGCTCGTCGTTGCCTTCTTTGCGCTTGCCGAAGAACTGGATGATCATTTCACCCTCGGCATTGTAGGCCTCGAGCGAGGTTACATGGCCGTCCTTCGTCGGCTTGCGCACGGCCCAGGTCTCGGCAATGTGATCCTGACGAAGGTGCAGGTGGAAGGTCGGATCGAGAACGTTGATCCACGGGCCCATCGGCTGCACGTTGAAGATCGGGCCGGAGTGGATCTGCACGACGCCGTTGTTAGCGACAAAGCACATGATCGGCAGGCCCGCGGTCACCGAAGCGTGCATCATCTCTGTCGTCGCCGTGTTGCCGAGCTGCCATGCATAGTCGTCGCCGACGGTGCGAACGGCAGCCTGGCGGCCAATTTTGAGCTTGCGCAGCATGCCGAAGAATTCATGCGTGTCGGTGAGCTTGCTCCAGTGCTCGCGCAGTTCATCGCGGGTGACTTCGCCGCTTTCATCCAGGGACGAGAGCGTCAGATCCGCGACGAACTCCTGCGACTGGTCTTCAAGCTTCAGATCACGGACGATGGCGTGATAGGCCTCGACGTCAGAGTTCGGGCGGAGATGGATCTTGTGAACGGAGTTTCCGGCCTTGTCGAAGTATTGGAGGCTCAGGCGCTCCTGGTCGCCATCCTTCTTGGAGACGGCGAAAGCATGTGCCCAGCGATTTGGGAAAATGCGCAGGTCGATGTTTTCGCCAAGCACGATCGACGCGTGTGGTCCGGCGGTGATGTTCTCGTAACCGCCGATCTTCTCGTGAACAGCGCTTTCGTTGCGGGAAAGAGCCATGACTTCGCCGAGTTCGGCGACCCGTTCCAGGAGCTTCAAGGCGCTGCCGTCGATCCGGGTTGCGCTGATGCCGACCTCGGCTGCAACAAGCGCTGCTTCCGAAATCTGAAGCTGAGCGGCGATATCGCGCTCGCGCATCTTCGGATTCTCTGCACGGAATGCGCGAATGTCGGCGGGAGCCGGTTTCGTGGTTTCAGTCATGTCCTAGCCCTACTTATTGAGAATGAGTTTGCCCTGACGGGTGATTTTCATGCGGTAGACCACGCCGTCGTGACGGATCATGATCTCGGTCGCTCCGCGAAAAATGTCTGCACTTTCCAGAACGCGCATTTCTGCCGTTGGGTCGCGCTGCAGCGACGCGTGACTAAAGCTATCTGGCTTCTCAACCATCATTTCGGTCGGTTATTTCCGCTCGATCCGCGGCGCCCAACGCCGGGAAAACCCATAATTATCTTGACTTTCATAGTCATCATTTTTTAATGACGCAATAGCGGAGTTTATAAGTCAAGTTTTAGATCCTACTGATGGAGGAATGGCAGTGAGCAAGGTTGCGGCACTTTTGACGAGCGGTCTGATCGTGGTTGCGGGTGCCTCGCAAGTCTTTGCTCAGGATGTAGCAGCAGCGTCGGCGGCCAAGGGCCTTGAAGTTGAGTTGAACGGTCTCGCGCCTTCACAGAAGGGCTGCATGATGACCTTCGTTGCGCTCAACAATCTCGCCGCGCCGATCAACAAGATCTCCTTCGAGCTTGCTTTCTTCAACGACAAGAATGCGGTCGACCGGGTCACCGTGTTGGACTTCCGCGATCTGCCGCAGGCCAAGAAGCGCGTCCGTCAGTTCGACATGCCGAATGTCAAGTGCGAGAGCGTGACGCGCCTGCTGATCAACGATGCGCCGGTCTGTGACGGGCCGGCTGCAGGCGAGTGCATGAAGGGTCTTGTGACCCGTTCTCAGGTTTCGGTTCCCTTCGAGGGTTGATTGTCTCGGCGGCATGACAGCCGGCGATTTTCTGTTTCAACGGGCCGAGGCAGGCACAAATGGCAGTTCCAGCAAAATCCGAATCGAGAATCATTCTCGTTGAGGAACCGGTCGCTGACGGCGAAATGAACGACAACAATCCCGGCATGCATCCGGGGCATGAATTGTCGGACCTTCGCAATGTGCCGCGCCAGCCAGCCGCCGAGGTTACGCTCCACTACGCACGCCTTGCCTTAATCGAGTCCTTCCCACAGGACCCGCAAACCGCGAGCAGCAGCGTCGCTGCCGCGCCGTCGATGGATGCAAGCGTCGAAAAGGAAGAGAGCGCAAGACCACGTCAGCGCAACGTGGTGATGGCTTGTCTGAGCTCCTTCGCGTGTCACGCGGCGGTCATTGCAATCCTAGTCGCCGGGTTTGTCGTCACACCGCAGGATCCGGTCGAAGAGGCCGGCGAAGTGGTGAGTGTCATCATCCTTGGCGATTCGGAGGCGGACCAAGCGGCGGCGGGTGAGAAGGCTGAGGAGCCAAAGCCCGAGCAGATCGTGGCCGAGACCGCGCAAACGCAGACGGTGCAGCCGACCGCGGCGACCCCGACGGAGACGGCGCCTACCGAGCCGGTGGCCGTTGCGCCCGCGCAAGAAGTCACTCGCGTCTCACCGGAGAATATCGTTGCCGCTGAACCGGAGGTTCTGACCTCGTTGTCATCGGCTGAGACGTCCGTCGTGCAGCCTATGGCGACCCAGATAGCACCCGCGGTTCTTGCAGAAACGCCTCCGGTTGCTCAAGCGGCGCCGGAAGAGATCAGGCCGGTTCAACCGGTGGAAACGGCAACGGTTGCTCCCGAGCCGGATAAGCCGACGCCTGAGCCCAAGCCGAAAGTGGAAAAGCCCGTCAAAAGGCCGATCGAGAAGAAGGAGCCGCCGAAGAAGGCTCAACCATCCGCAGGATCCGGCGGTGAAAACAAGCAGGATTCCAAGAGAGGGTCCGCCGACGGGACCGAGACGGCAACATCGAACCAGAATTCGCGTGGGGCTGGTAGCAGTGGCGGTGCGGGAAGTGCGGCTGTCGCCAATTATCCCGGCAAAGTGCAATCCCGGATCCGTCGTTCCGTCAAGGTGCCGTCGGAATACAAGCGCATGAGCACATCCATGAGTGTTCGCGTTCGCCTGACAATCGGGGCCAGCGGCGATCTGAACGGTGTTTCGATCGCGCGTAGCTCAGGCATTCCCGAGCTGGATCAAGCTGTTGTCGAGGGTATCCGCCGCGCCGCGCCGTTCCCTCCACTCCCTGCCGAGTGGGGGAAACCAGTCTGGTCGTTCAGTCAGGACGTTCAGGTGACGGGGCGTTGATAAATATGATTTCTATAATCAACTTTATACTTTACTCTAAAAATCAAGTTTAATAAGGTCCGCTCGCACACGCAGGAATCGTGTGACGATCAACGAGCGAACGGGTGGGAAATGGCTCGAAAGACGAAGAAGGGTTCCAACCGCGAGATCCGCGTCAACGCCGCTGTCGGGTCCGTTCAGGAAACGTCCGGGCAGTCCAAACTTGACGGACGCAGTTTCCTGTATGTCGGCGGACGAGACTGCCAGGTGGCGCATCTTCGCCAAATTGCCAGCAACTTCGGGGCAGAATTGATCCATCACGACGGCGGTTTGCGCGAGGCGGTCTCCCGAATCGATACCGTGCTTCCCTCGGTCGACTGCGTTTTCTGCCCGATCGACTGTATCAGCCACGATGCCTGCCTGCGGGTGAAGACCGGCTGCAAGAAGTTCGGCAAGGCCTTCATCCCGCTTCGAAACGGCAGCAAGTCGAGTCTGGAACGTGCGCTGCAGACAATGAACGAGCGAGACAATTCCCGATGAATGAAGAACGCCCTGACGGGGTCATGATGATCGGCCTGCACAAGCTTGCCGCTCAAAGAGGCGACGGCCTTGTGCCGGAACTTTACGAACTGCTGCTCCGGAATGCCGAGCGACGCAGAGACTATCCCAACGTATCGGAGTTTCCCCTCTGGGAGGCACGGATGCCCGGGCAGAAGCCGCTTGGACTGGAGGCTGCTAACGGCAATAATGTCGTGGCCTTCGCGGCGGCGCGCGCGGGCGCGAAAAACAAAGCTTGAGGGTCATTTTATGTATATCGCGATGAACCGCTTCAGGGTTGCGATCGGGTCCGAGGCAGACTTCGAGAATGTCTGGCGCAATCGCGATTCCAGCCTCTCGCAGGTTCCCGGCTTCGTTGAGTTCCGCCTACTACGGGGCAAGACGAATACGGAGGAGGACTACACCCTGTTTTCCTCGCATACGCTCTGGCAGAGCGAAGAGGACTTCCTGAACTGGACGAAGTCTGAAAACTTCCGCGCCGCGCACCGCGGTGCCGGCGAGCGCAAGGCCATGTACAAAGGGCCGCCAGTTTTCGAAGGTTTCAACGTCGTGCCCGGCATCTGAAGGGGCCGAGTTCGATCTTGGTGGCGGTCGGATTGCCGCGCTCCACGCAGAACATCAAGAGAAGCGGTTGGGCGCGTCTGACCTCCCTGAAGCGACGGCCGGCCGTAGGGCAAAGAGTTCTATGTCCATGACCCGCATGGCAATCTACAGCGGTCTGGACGCACACTCTTCAACTGGTCGATCAGCGTGGGCGGACGAAAGCGCCCGCAGCAATCGCTAGCCAGCCGAACATTATGGCAAATCCGCCGGTGGGCGCGGCCGTCGGAAACAATCCGGAACCCGCATAGCGCAAGGCGACGAGATCACCGGCAAACAGAATTGTGCCGACGCCTATAAGAATGCCGGCGAGCCATGCGGTCCGGAGTTTTTCAGCGCCGATGGCAAGAGCAAGCAGGGCGGGGGCGTGCGCCAGGCACATTGCCGAGGCGGAAGCAACCAGGTGCGCGTCGCCACCACCATGCGCCGCGGCTGCAGCCAGCGCCACGCCGGCAAAACCGAACAGGCCGGCAACCAGATAGAATAGCGGCGCAATACGCGCGTTCAGCGTCATGGTTGGTTCTATTCCTTGTTCTGCATGTGATATGCGAGCCGCTCGATGGGCGGGAGAATGATCTCGCGCAGCTTCGGATTGGCGATGGTTTCCTCAAGTGCCCGACGGAAACAGAGCAGCCACTCCTCGCGCTCCACAGGGCCGATCTCGGCAACGAAATGCCGGCTTCTGAGGCGCGGATGGCCGCGCTTGTCGGTGTAAAGCGGCGGGCCGCCGAGATAGCCGGTCAAGTATTCGTAAAATTTCTCCTCGCTGTCTTCCAGCGTCGGCGGGTGGACGGCGCGAACGTGCCTTGCCTCTGGCAGCGTCTCCATCAGCTCATAGAAGCGGCGCGTCAGCGCACGCACGACCGCATCGCGGCCAATTGCCTCATAAAGCGTAATGACTTTTTCCGTCACGGTTCCATTCCTCGAAATCGAACTCTTAATGCACCGCGAGGAACGGGACTGCAACCGCCTGGAACGCTCCGCGGCAATTCGCCCGTCGTCTGCCTGCCGCTCACAAATCCCTTGACAAAACCGTCTGGACGGTATCTTTTATCGCCATGTCACTCGCTCATCATCGCCGTAAGCAGCCTCTCATCGTACGCCAGCAATTGCTGGACGTAGCCGCTCGGCTGACGATGGAGCAAGGTATCGCGGCTGTGACACTGGATGCCGTGTCCGGCGCATCAGGGGTTAGTAAGGGTGGACTGTTGCACCACTTCCCGACGAAGAATGCGCTCTTGGATGCCCTTTTCGAAAGCCTCCTGGATCGCTTCGACGCCGATATCGATGAGCGCATGCGTGAAGACGCCGTGCCGCATGGTCGCTTCAGCCGCGCCTATCTGCATGCCGTCGCCGATCTCAGGGAAAGCCCCGACGAAGCCGCCCATTGGGCGCAGATCACCGTGGCGCTGCTCGCGGAGCCACGGCTTCGTCAGCGCTGGCGCGCATGGGTGCAGGAGCGGACGGAGGAATATATCGGTACGGATTCGTCCGTCGATGCGCAGATCGTTCGGTTTGCGGCCGATGGCCTCTGGCTTGCCGACATGCTCGGCAGCCATGATAACGGCGGCGATCGGTCTGCGCTGATTGCACGTCTCGTCGAACTGACCAACAAGTAGAGTAGGACTCCCGCTATGGCTCCCGCCGCCGTCTACGCGCTGCTTTTTGCTGCGATCGCGCTTGAGGTAATCGGCACGACGGCGCTGCAGTTGTCGCAGCAGTTCACCCGCGTCGGGCCGGCGGTTGTTGTGGTTGTCTGCTACGCTGCCGCATTCTATTGTCTGTCGATGACGCTAAAGATCATTCCTGTGGGCATCGCCTATGCGATCTGGAGCGCGCTCGGGATCGTGCTGATTTCTGCCGTCGGCCTCGTCTATTTCAAGCAGCGGCTTGATGCGCCTGCCATCATCGGGCTCGGGCTGATCATCGCCGGCGTGCTGGTGGTTAACGTTTTCTCGAAATCCATTTCCCATTGATTTGGGGCGCATCTTGCTAACCACCTTGAGCCGCTGCGATCCCGCGGATGTCGACGCGACATTTGACCGCTTCCGCGCAGGCTTGTGAAAAAATGCTGCCATATCCATATCCTCCTGAGTTTTTCACGGCTTATTCTACGCATTGGACAACCCATGACTGACGGTACCGCCGACGTAGGCCTTTCTGAAAATCCATCCGCAACGGGAGGCCAGTCCTTCAACACCGCCGGCATCGCGCCGATGGATCGAGCGAGCGCGATCACGCGCTTTTTCATGGGGGTCGTTGCGTGGGCGGAAAGGCTGAATTTCAAGTACGCCAAGCTAGGCAATCCGCCGGTTTATGATAACGCAACATTCCCATGGGCCTCTGAGATAGAGAAGGCGTGGCCGCAGATCCGTTCAGAACTGGACCGTGTGCTTGTGCGGCAGAGCGAACTGCCGACATTCCAGGATATCTCGACCGACGTGAAGACAATTTCCAACGATAGCGGCTGGAAGACCTTCTTCCTTGTCGGTTTCGGTGTGAAATCGGAACAGAACATTAAAGCGTGCCCGCAAACCTGGGAGGCGGTGCAAAAGATACCTGGATTGAAAACCGCCATGTTCTCGATTTTCGAGCCCGGCAAGCACCTGCCGGCTCATCGTGGACCTTACAACGGCGTGCTTCGCCTCCATCTTGGCATGATCGTGCCTGAGCCCGCGGACAAGCTGGCCATCCGGGTCAAGGATCAGATCTGCCACTGGCAAGAAGGTAAGGTTCTGATTTTCGACGATGCTTACGAGCACGAGGCCTGGAACCACACCGCTAAGACGCGCGTGGTGCTCTTCGTCGATTTCGTGAAGCCGTTGAAGTTCCCGGCTCGCATCGTCAACTGGGCGCTGATGAACCTTGCGGTGTTTACACCATTCATTCGTGAAGGGTTGGATAACCACAAGGAATGGGAAAAGAAGTTCTACGCGGAAGCGGAGGCCTTCAGAAACAGGCCGCAGAATTGAACACCCGATCGCGCAACCAATAGAGAGGCTCCGTTAGCGCGGGGCTTTTGTCGTCAGATAACGCAAAATGGTCAAGTTCTGAGCCAACGCCGATGGAAGTGAATCGCGCCTGCGGTCGAAGGTTACTCAGTTGTTGTTGGCCGCCATCACCTTGCGTTTCGCTTTGGTGGCCAGATACATGACATAGTTTTCCGCAGCATCCGCGAGATGAAGAGCGATTTCCTCTTCCCGCCATCCCGCCGCTACCGCGCGACGGACAACATCGGTGATTGCCGTTTTGCAGACGGCTTCGCATTCCCGCGAGCGTCCCATGTCTTCGGCGCTGTATTTCGGAGAATTGATGTTCGACATGGCAGCAAGGTGCCACAATCCGCCGTATTTTCAATTGGATGCTAATTTAGTGGTTAGCTGGTATGGTTAAGCGCATGAGGTCGGTTAAGACGCGGCCGCCGCGGTTGCATCAAAAAGGAAATGGCGGCCGCGCATGCACTAATATGGTACTTCCAGCACTGCTAATATGTGCCGTTTTCGTTAAAGAACGCTGAATGGAGTTTTGCGCTCGAATGAGCAAAATTTCGCCCGGCTGTCCTTAGCTCAGTATCTGTTGGAAAGCTGCCAAAAGCTTATCGCACTCAGCATCGGTCCCGATGCTTATACGAAGATAGTTTTCTATCCGTTCCGTCGGAAAATGCCGCACCAGGATCGCTTTGTCCCGTAATCTTGTCGCCAGTTCCGCACCGGATCTTTCGCGATGCCGTGCAAACAGAAAATTGGCGGAGGATCGGAGAACGTCAAAACCAAGCGCTCGCAGAGCGATGGTCAAACGCTCCCGGCTCGCCACAATCAAATCGCGGTGCTGCTGAAACCAGTCTTCGTCTTCCCAGGACGCAATTGCTCCCGCCAAGGCGAGCCTGTCCAGTGGGTAGGAGTTGAAACTATCCTTGACCCTTTCCAGTGCTTCGATCAGCGGTCGTTGTCCGGTCGCAAAGCCAACGCGGAGTCCGGCGAGACCCCGCGATTTTGAGAAAGTCTGGACAACAAGAAGATTCGGATACTCCCTTACGAGCGGGATCGCACTTTCACCGCCGAAATCCACATATGCCTCATCGATAACGACCACTTGATCAGGATGCTCTCCGATCAGGGTCTCTATTTCAGCGAGCGGCCGCGCCACGCCTGTCGGTGCGTTGGGATTCGGCAGGATGATTGCTCCGCAGGATTGCTGGTAGTCCGCAATCCGAACCTGCATGTTCTCATCAAGGGGAACTCGACGAGAGCGTATTCCGTACAAGCGGCAATAGGTTGGATAGAAGCTGTAGGTTATGTCGGGAAAAAGCAGCGGCTGTTCATGATTGAGGAGAGCATGGAAAGTATGCGCCAGAACCTCGTCGGAGCCGTTTCCAACGAAAACCTCGTTCGGATCGAGGTCATAGCGGGCGGCGATCACCTCGCGCAACCGTAAGCCTGTCGGGTCCGGATAGAGCCGGAGAGTATCGTTTGCCGCTTCTGAGATCGCTGCGATGGCGCGTGGCGATGTGCCGTAGGGATTTTCGTTGGTGTTTAGTTTGACCAATCCGCTGATTGTCGGTTGCTCGCCCGCAACGTAAGGCGTCAAACAATGAACAAGCGGACTCCAAAAACGGCTCATTATAACTTCCAATTCGATGCTGTCGCAAATACCGCAATTAAAGCAGCCCTTTAGCCGCTGATTTCGCACCGTCGCAAAATCGGTGGCCGGCGGCAACCAGCGCAACGAAGATATTTTCGGTAGGTGGCTCCCGCTAGAGCAGCCCTATTTTGCAAGCGGTCCGGGCGCTGCTGATGCTCCGGTGCGTGTCGACGCATGGGGTCTTCAACGGGATGCTCGGCGTTTCTCTGAGCTATCACGACCTACGGCAATTTTTGCTTCCTCAATGGGCTTCCACGGTGGTCCAAAGGGAAAGTGCCTACGACAACGAAGGGGAGGTGATCGGTCACGAAAGCGATCAGCAAACCATAATCCCGCGTTCCGGCAAAACATCATTGCATTCTAATCGATAGGATATTATCTAATTTCATGCCAATGAATCTGAAACAAACTTGGGCTGAGTTCGCACCGCTGCTTATGGTCTGTGGGCGCGGGTGGCGTCGGGCGTTGAATGCCGTCCTGACCGAGCACAACCTGTCGGACGCCAGCGCTGCGCCATTGATTGCGCTGCTTCGACATGGCGACAGGATACCGCAGGGTGTTCTGGCTGAAAGGGTCGGTGTTGAAGGGCCGACGCTCGTGCGGGTTCTCGACAGTTTGGAAAATGACGGCTTGATCTGCCGGGTCCCCGATGAAACGGACCGGCGCATCAAGTTGGTGCAACTCACCGGAGGAGGCACAGCGGTCGCCGAGCGCGCCGAAAGTTGTGCGGCGGAGCTGCGAGCACAGATCCTAGGCGACCTTGATCCCGAACAGGTCGAGGCCGCCCTGGAGGTCCTGCGCGCCATCGCGGCGAAAACCGCGGCCCTATCCGGAATACAGGAAAATGACGAGTAGCAAGAATGCGACCGATCCCAGCCTGGGGGACGTCGTTTTTTCCATCAAGACCTTCGCCGCCGCAATGCTGGCGCTTGGTCTTGCGCTTTGCTTCGACCTGACAAACCCATACTGGGCGGTCGGCACGGTTTACATCGTGGCCCATCCGCTATCGGGTGCGAGCACGTCGAAGGCGCTCTACCGACTAATTGGCACCGCACTCGGCGGTACGGTTACGGTGATCCTGATCCCCAACCTCGTCAATTCGCCTGAAATGCTGACGCTTGCGATCGCGCTGTGGATGGCCTTTTGCCTTGGTGTCAGCCTGCTCGACCGGACGCCACGCAGCTACAGCTTCATGCTGGCCGGATATACCACTGCGCTGACCGGGTTCCCGATCGTCGCAAACCCGGATACGGCTTTTACCTATGCAACGGCCCGTGTCGTTGAAATCGCGCTTGGCATTATCTGCGCGGCGATTGTCAATCGTATCTTCTTTCCTCGACACGCCGGGCCGGTTCTGGCGGCGCGCATCAATGCGTGGCTAGGTGATGGCGCCGAGCTTGCGACTGGCACGCTGAAGGGCAGGGGACGCGATCCTTCGCTCCTGGCGGCGGCCCGCCGGCTCGCCGCCGATGCGGTCGATCTCCACAGCTTCACCACCCACGTCGCCTACGATACCTCGGCGCTGCGCGACATCGTCGGCCGCACCAGAATATTGCAACAGCGCATGGTTGCGATGCTGCCGATCGTTTCCGGCCTAGCCGACGTACTGCACGCGCTCGACAAGGCGACAGCTGGCAAACTCACACCTGCGATCACCGCGCTGGCAAGCGAAGTCACAACGCTGCTCGAAAGTGGTGCGCCTCTTGCCGAGGAGAAGCGCCAACAGCTCCTTGCCCTGATGGCGAAGGCCGAGGAGGAGGGGCGCGAGCAACAGGAGTGGAACGGTCTGCTGGCCCATAACTTCACAGCGCGCATCCGCGATCTCGTGCAAATCTGGGGAGACTGTCTCAGCCTCCGCCAGGACATAGAATCCGGGTCTCATCATGATCTTCGTTGGCGCCGTTTCGGCACGTCCTTCGACCGGGCTCCGATCCACAAGGATTACGGAATGGCCATTCACTCCGGCCTGTCCGTAATGCTGGCGACATTCATCGCGACAGCTCTCTGGATCTATACCGGTTGGCCTCAGGGCAGCGCGGCTGCGATGATGGCTGGCGTGCTCTGCTGCATCTTTTCGTCGATGGACGATCCCGCACCGATGATGATCAGGTTCGTCAATGTGGCGATCGTGACCGTCATTGCAGCCTTCGTCTTCGAATACGGTCTGATGCCGCTGATTCACAACTATGTCGAACTCGCCGCCGCACTCGGGTTGATGCTCGTGCCGGCCGGGTTGCTGATGACCAGGCCGGCTCTTGCTCTCTATGGAATGGGTTTCTGCGTGAACCTGCCGAACATGCTGACGCTGCAGGACCGCCTGAATCTCGATCTCGCCTCTTTCGTCAATTCGAATGCGGCCATGATCATCGGAATGGTGATTGCCTGCGGAACGACAGTTCTCGTTCGCTCTGTTGGGGCTGAGTGGACGGCCTACCGCCTGCTCCGGTCCGGCTGGACGGATATCGTCGCTGCGGCGTGCCGACCTGAGGAGGTCGACTTCACGAAGTTGCTATATCGCATGGTCGACCGGCTTGGTTTGGTCGCTCCGCGCCTGGCGATGATCCCGGCCGAATCCGCGGTCGCACAGACCGACATTCTGCGCGACCTGCGCAACGGCCTCAACACGCTGGATCTCCAGCGCCACAAGCAGTTGGTGTCACGCGACAAACGCGAACCGATCGAGAACGTGCTGTCTGGTATCGCGGCCCACTATCAGCAGAAGCAGAGGAGCCGGGACGCGCAGCCTGACGAAAACCTGCTCAAGACGCTGGACCAGTCGCTCGCGGCACTGGTCGAGGCCGGCAAGTCTTCGGCGATCGAAGGCGCGCGCCGCTCCATGACCGCGCTCAGATACACCCTCTACCCCGATGCAGCCTCCCTCCCTGTAGTCGCTGCCGCTGGCGCGAGAGGACGAACCGCAAAGGAATATGCCGCATGAGGCCTGATATCGACATTTACGGGATCTTCATCCCGACGCTCGGCGCAATCGCGCTCGTCGCTTACCTCCTCAACGCCATCCTGCGGCGCGTGCTGGCGTCTGTCGGCTTCTACCGGCTGGTCTGGCATCGACCGCTTTTCGATACGGCCATGTACTTCTGCCTGCTTGGCGCAATCGCGCTGTCTTTGAATAAGGTGTCATTATGAAATCGCTTCTCGCTCATTCCGGTCGCTTCTTGCTCACCGGCGTCATGGTTGCCTTGGCGGGAGTGCTCGGCTGGCATCTGTGGGACTATTACATGGACGAGCCCTGGACGCGGGACGGCAAGGTCCGCGCCGACGTGGTGCGACTTGCGGCCGATGTCTCCGGGATCGTCAGTGCGGTCGATGCCAAGGACAATCAGGCTGTCCACAAGGGCGACGTGATCTTCCGCATCGATCAGGCGCGCTTCACACTTGCCCTGCGCCAAGCCGAAGCCCAAATGGAGAGCAGCAAGGCGGCGCTCGGCATGGCAAGAAGTGATGTCGAGCTCTATCGCAAACTCGGCGAGAGCTCGGTAACGCGGCAGAAGATCCAGCAGGCCGAAACGACCGTTCAACAGGGCGAAGCCGCCTATAACCAGGCACTGATCAGCCGCGACACCGCGCAACTTAATCTGGACCGCTCAGTGGTGCGCGCGCCAGTCAACGGCGTGCTGACGAACTTCTCGATGCAGCCGGGAAACTATGTGACGGCGGGCACCGCCGTTACCGCGTTGATCGACAGCGATTCCTATTATGTCGCGGGCTATTTCGAAGAGAACAAGCTGGACCGCATCAAGGCCGGTGATCCCGCGCTCGTCTATCTGATGGGGAGCAAGACACCTCTGAAGGGGCATGTCGACGGCGTTGCTGGTGGCATCGAAGACCGGGAGCGAAGCGATACCAGCGCACAGCTCGCCAACGTAACGCCCACATTCACGTGGGTTCGGCTTGCTCAGCGCGTTCCCGTGCGGGTGGCGCTCGATACTCTGCCAGACGATACGGCGCTGGTCGCCGGTCGCACGGCAAGCGTCACCATCGTCAAGTGATCGGCGCGCCTCCGAGAGCCGCTTTCGCAAACTGTAAGTTCACCGGTCTGGGCGTCCATCGATGACCGGGTGAAGGGAGCTGTGGCACGGCGAAGGTGCTCGGCTCGAGAAAAACAAATGGACACCCCGGTTCTAGGAGACCGCCGTGGACAACCGCCACGTCATAGAAATCACCGCCTGGCTGATGCAGAGCGGACTGAAGGGCGTGGCGGAAGCGGACCTCCTCGCCGGGATTTGCGAACGGTGTCGCGCGATCGGACTTCCGATCGAGCGCTCCGTTGCCGTCATGGATACTCTGCACCCGATCTATGAACGCCGAGCGTTCCGCTGGGACAGCAGGGAGCCGATCGAACGGGTCTCGGAATACGGCTTCTCCGATCCTGGCGTGATCGCTGACAACTGGCTTCGCTCCGCCTTCCATCACTTGGAAACAACGGGGTCTGGAGAGGTCCGCAGAAATCTGACCGAGGGCGATCCGACCGAGTTCTATCTGCTCGATGATCTGAAGGCCGCTGATTTCACGGACTTCATCGCCATGGCGCACCGGTTCGGAGACCGTGGAACGATCGGAGACATCGACTGCTTCGTCTCTCACTTCGCCACCCGGTCGACGGGAGGCTTCTCTGAAAGTGACATTGCCGTACTGCGCGATCTGCTTCCCTGTCTGGCGCTGGCTGTTAAATGCGTGACGATCAGCGGTGTGGCCGGCACGATTGCCAAGGTCTACCTGGGGCAGGATGCTGCCAATCAGGTATTGCACGGCAAGATCGGCCGCGGTCAAAGCGACCGTATCTCGGCGGCCCTCTGGTTTTCCGACCTCGCCAATTTCACGCATATATCGGATACGGTCGATCCGGAAGAGATCATTCCGATGCTCAACGACTATGCCGATGCAGTGATCTCGTCGGTCCAGCAGGCCGGAGGCGAGGTACTTAAGCTGATGGGCGACGGCACGCTGGCGATATTCAAGGGCAGGCGGCCCAGCGAGGCCTGTTCTGCGGCGCTGAAGGCGCGGTCGCTGCTCGACAAGCGCCTGCTCGATCTCAATGCGCAACGGCGCATCGAGGGCGGGCCGGTGACCGACGTCTATCTCGGGCTTCATCTCGGCGACGTCTTCTACGGCAACATAGGCAGTGAAGACCGCCTTGATTTCACGGTCATCGGGCCAGCCGTCAACGAGGTTAGCCGCATCGTCTCCCTCTGCCGGTCGCTGCAGAGCCGTTTGCTGATGTCGGCGAGTTTTGCGGCGATCATCCCGCCATCACAGATGGACAGCCTGCATTCGATCGGTCTCCACGTACTGCGCGGTGTCAATCGCGCGCAGGAACTCTTCACACCGGCCATCTAGCCGCGCCCGGTTGCGCCGCGAACATCTGTGTTTCGTTTCCGGCGAGTTTTGGCGTTTCGACTGGACAAGCGGCTCCTTCTGCACCTCAGCTCATTTGTGCGGATGCGCAACGCGCTAATGCCGACGTAACAAGAGCCGGCGGCGTCGATTGATACGCGTTTGTTACCGTTGCGTACTTCCATCGAACAGCCTCGTCGATAACATGCCTCCGACGAAGCCGACCGAACCCGGGGTGGTCTTCATGGGCAAGGAAAACGACGAGGTAAGAACGTCCACAGACGCTGAGCGCCGAGGACTGCGTCGCCTAATGCTGAAGCTGCCCGCCGTGCGTGGACGACTTCACTCGATCGGGGAGAAGTCGGAATCCCTTCGCAGTCTTTGCGAAGCCTATGAAGATGCGAGTTCCACTCTTGACCGGTTGAGAAGTGCTGCCGGAGATGGGAACCGTGCGATGCTCCATGAGTACGAAATCGTCTGCGCGGAGATCGAGGCAGATGTGACGAAGTACTGCCTTGAACACTGAGGCGGCGTGCCGGATTAGGACCAGTGGATAGGCCAGCCCCTATCACGTTTCGGTTTTGTTAGCATTTCATATTGCAACCTCTTGTTTTCTGCGCAACAGCCCCATCTGTTCTACTTGGCATTGAGCATTGCGTAGCAGGGGCGGGGCGGCAGTGATGAGAGCTGAAGAACAGTATGGCGTGGGTCAAGAAGTCCCGTGCCCAGAAGCCCTTGCAGAGCTGGAGCGTCTGCTCGCCGACGAGCGGTTTAGAGCTACCGAACGAAGCCGGAGCATTCTCAGATATATCGTGGAACAGCAATTCGCCGGTTGCGCGGAGGGCGTGAAAGCCTATTCCATCGCCGTCGATGTGCTCGGGCGGCAAAGCAATTTCGATCCCTCGCTCGATCCTATCGTCCGCATCGAACTGAGCCGGCTGCGATCTTCGCTTAGCCAGTACTACGAGGCCTTCGGCACGGAGGGTGGCGTCACGGTTCAACTGCCGAGGGGGCGCTATGTCGCCGTTTTCACGCTGCCGCCGGGAAATTTCCCGCACGTCGATGCGGAAGAGCATTCCGCAGTGGTCGACGTAGACCCTATAGATGTCGTTTCTGCTCAGGTTTCCCCAACCGTTGTTTCCACTGCCCCAAGCTGGTCGTGGCTGGCGGTGGCAACCCTGGGGCTGCTGATGATTGCGGCGGTGGCGGGCGGTGTCGCCGTCTACGCGTCACGCCCGATCATGACCGCCAAGCCGACCGTTGTCATCACCCTGGCCGCCATGGACGAGGCGTTGCGCGGTGAGGCCTCTGTTACGCGGGACATGCTGTTGACCGCCCTGACGCAATTCCAGACTTTGACGGTTTCACAGGTTCCGCGGCGCGAAAGACCGCTTGCCTCGGTGCTTCGCCCGGCAAAATCGAACACCTATGCGATCGATATGAAGTACTATGGTGATGGCCACGATCGCAGCATTTGGTGGCAGATCGTCGACACCGAGACGGGCGACCTTCTGAAATCCGGCCTTGAAAGGGTCGATGCCACCGGGCAAACGGCTGCGGCGGTACGCGGTGAACTGGTTGCGCAGCTTGCACGCCGCTTTGCTACGATACGCGGCGTGATCAACAATATCGAAACCCACAATGCGGCCGAGCGCTCGCTTGGCAACGCATGCGTCCTTCGGGCCGAGTACGAGCTCGACGGCGGCGGGGCATCGGGCATCGGGCAGACGATCAGTTGCCTCGAGCGAACGATCGCGGCTAACAGTTATGATGCCGACGCAACGGCAGCGCTCGCAACGGTGCTGGCGGCGGAACAGGCGGAAGCTGCCGACGACAGCAAGATGGCGCGTGCGCTTGAACTTGCTGGCCGGGCCGTTTCTTTAGCGCCGCTCTCCGATCGGGCTCATATCGCATTGATGTTGGCACAATTCTACAGTGGGCGGATTGACGCGGCACTCGCCGAAGGCAACCGCGCGCTGGCGCTCAATCCCAACAACCCCGATGTGGCAGCAAAGCTTGCCCTTGTCCTGTTCTCGTCTGGCTATTTCGATGCGGGCGTTTCTTTGGCTCGGGATGCCGGCAAGTCGGTTGATGTCGTCCCGCGCGACGCGGTTCTCGTGCTCGCGCTCGACGCTTACCGGCGAAGAGATTGGTCGGAGGCCTCGCTGCTTGCTGAGCAGACGAGCGATAGCGCTTTCCTGATCGGCGTCCTGCGTGTGGCAGCACTGGCACAGCTTGGGTCGGATGGAGCCGCGCCGCGGCTAGCCGAACTCCGGCAACTCGCGCCAGATTTCGAGACGACCTTCCGCGAGAGAATGGCGCAGCGACGGTATCAGCCGGTGTTTTCCGCATCGATTGAGGAAGGGCTTGCGAAAGCGGGCGCCCGCTTCAAGGTTGAGGGCGAGGCTACTGCGTTTTAGGTGTCTTCGTCGCGGATGTTTTGCGCGGAGCCCCTTCGGCTTCGCTGCAACGCGCCCTAGCGACCGTCTAAGGAGTTCGAATTATCTTCGAGTAGTCGTTCGATGTTGGGGCGGCTTGTGCCCGGCTGCTGATCTCGGCTTGTTTCCTGACCTGGTCGAGGGGGAGGTCGGTACGGATCAGTCCGTGGTCGTAGAGATAGTCCGGCAGGTAACCGGATACGATGATGCGCCAATCTGGCGGGATGCCGGGATTGATCAGCCGAGCGAGCTTGAAGACGATTGTCGTGCAGTTTGCTGTGATCGTTTGGTAAAATTCCGGCTGAGCCGCAAGCGCGTTGGCCTTCTCTAGGTAGGACAGGAAGAGGGCGCGTGCGATCTGAGGAGAGACCCGGAGCGGATAGAGCGACACACTTTCCCGGCGGGTGTTGGTGCGCAGGCGGACGATGTCGCTTTCTTCGGCAGCAATTAGCACCAGTTCGAACTCTTTGAAGAAGCCGCCGATCTCCGAGAATGCCTCGCCTTGCTCCTTTCGGATCTCGGCCGAGAATACGACGTGTCTACCATCTGCAAAACCGAAGCTGACAAGGGTATGGGCAATCGCGGGATTGCTCCAGACGGAGTTCAACAGATCGACCGACTGGAGTGAGGCGAGGTCATATTGCCCGGTTTGCCAAATTGGATCGAAGTCCTCAGTTGTCCGCCATTGAAAGTTGCGGACGTTGTGGAGGGTGATTTGGTCGCCCGCTATTGTTGCGGTGACACCGTGGGCAACGTCGACCGCCCATTCCCGATCGTTGCTCGGCTTGATGCTGCTCCACCAGTAGGAAACGGGGAACATTGCCGCCAACAGAAGTACACCGGCAAGCAGCGGTCGCCGTCTGACAATCAGAATGGCCATGAGTCCGACGAGAAAGCCGGCAGCGATGGTCGGCCATTTCCATGCAGAAGGGGCCTGATAGAATGCGGCGAGCGCAAACCATCCCGCGAAGGCGACAACGGCTAGCCGGAAGACGAAGCGAGCAACAAGTGCGAGAATTCGCCACTTCCGAGGCTTCGCCGCAGTGAAAATGGTTGCCATTGTTTCGCCCTTTGCGAACGCGCCTGCCTGCCAATCGGAAGGGGCAATACCGCGCGGTCTCGCAGGAACCGCAAACCATCAGAAACATGGACGTTCGCTTCAACGGCGGCCCCGGATCACACCAGCGGTGCGAGCGGGGCCGCCCGTCGAATTATGCGGATGCGGCTTCGCTCGGATTGTCCGAGAGCGCCTTGCGCAACCGCTCTTCCTGATCAGGCGCCAGCGACGTTTTCAGGACGCGGCCACGCAGCCCCTGGAGCTCGGCCAGAACCTTCTCCGGTTGCGCCTTGCGCACGAGGACGAAGAGAGCGGAGGAGGAATTCGGTATCGTCCCACCAAGAGACTTGATGAAGTCGTCGTCGATGCCGTAGTCGGCAAGCGAGCCGGAGATCGCGCCGGTGCCTGCACCGACGAGGCCGCCGATCGCAAATCCCGCGAGCGGATTGAGGAAAAGCAGGCCGACGAGACCGCCCCAGAGGGAACCGGACAACAGGCCTGACGTGGCACCGATTGCTGTCAGGTTGAGGCTCTGCTTGAGGTGGACCTTGCCGGCCTCGTCTCGGACCACCACGACTGCATCTTCGAGATCGACGAGGTATTCCTTCTTCAGGCTGTTCAATTTCAGCAGCACCTTGTCTGCTTCATCCATGGCATCGAAGCCGATAACAACGAGTTCCGACATTGTCTGTTCCTTTCGTTTGACAGCGAGCATATGGAGCATGACGGCGGGCAGAACTGTGCCAGCCGGGACTATTGATCGAACGCGTAGATCTTCTTCCAGTCAGCTTTCATGTCGACGAGCAGCCAGTTGCGCGCAATGGCCTCATCAAGTGCCTTGTCGAGCCTTCCGAAGTCGGATTTGCGATCGTATGCGTATTCCCGATCTGCATCGGTATGATGAACGATCATTGCGAAATGAGGCCCCTGACCGGCCATCACCCAGCGCAGCATTTCGTAGTCTCCATCCGAATTGCCGGCAGCAAAGACCGGGCGTCTGCCGATGAACTTGTTGATCCCTACCGGTTTGCCGGGACCATCATCGACGAAATCGATCTTCGGAAGCCGGTTCAGAACCGGCGTATCGCCGACCAGGGCATATTGCGTCGTGATCGTGCTGCCGACGACCTGTTCGGGCGGAATGCCGTATGCCTTCTCCGTGATGGGGCGCATGAACTCGACGCCGCCGCCGGAGACAATGAAGGTCTTGAAGCCATTTGCGCGCAGGTAGTCCAGGAGTTCGCGCATCGGCAGGAATGTCATCTCATTGTAGGGCTTTCCGGTCTTGGGGTGTTTCGCCGTCGCGAACCAGTCGGTGACGATCTTGCGGAAATCGTCGGTCGTCATTCCTGCGTGGGTCTCCATTCCAAGCTCAACGATGCCCCGCTCGCCGCCCTTTGCGACGCCTTTGAGGTCGCCGGCGAGGATCGATTTGAAGGGTTCCTTCTCTTTCCACTCTGGGTGTTGCGGGGCGAGTGTCTTGACCCGATCCAACATGAAACCAAGCTGAAAGTAGAATGGCTGCTCCGTCCACAGCGTTCCGTCATTGTCGAAGACGGCGATACGGTCCTCAGGAGCCACGTAGTCACTACCGCCCTCTGTCGTCACCTTCTTGACGAAGTCGACGATTGCCTGCTTCGACTTGCCCTCATTCCACAAGGGAAGTTCCTGTCCGAACGCGCTCACTGGGGGCAGCAGAAAAAGCAGGAAGACGCGCACACACCGGGACATCGGGATACTCCTGATCAGGTTGCAACGCGCTTGATGCAGCGAAAACCGACATGGCTGGTCGAGGTATCTTCCGGCTCAGCGTGGCGGGCTGCCGGGCGATAACGCCGGCAATAGTTCGGGGCGCAAAGGTGCGAGCCGCCCTTCAGCACGCGCCTTGGGATAAGAATGTTGGCTTGGTTGGGATCATAGCTGGCCTCTTTGCCGCCGCCGCGAGGGTTCTCTGGGATGCAGCAGGCTTTCGCAGCTGGTTCCGGATGGCGGGTCGACCAGTAGTCCGATGTCCACTCCCAGACGTTGCCGATCATGTCATAGGCGCCGTAGCCGTTCGGCGGAAACGAACGCACGGGCGTCGTTCGATCCTTGCCGGCCGCTTTCGTGCTGTGGGTCGGGAACGTGCCTTGCCAGGTGTTGGCCATCGCGACGCCTTCGGGCATGAGTTCGTGGCCCCAGGCAAACTCGGTGTCGTCAAGCCCGCCGCGGGCTGCGAGTTCCCACTCAGCTTCCGTCGGCAGGTCCATTCCCGCCCATTCGGCATACGCCTTCGCATCGGAATAGGCGACATGGACAACCGGATGGTCCAGCTTGCCGCGGAGATCGCTCAAGCCGCCATAGGGCCGCCGCCAGTTGGCGCCGAACTTGAATTTCCACCACTGGGTAATGTCGGTGCCGCTTACCGTTTTCGGTGGGGTGAAAACGAGAGATCCCGCCCGTAGCATGTTCGGCAAGGCGCCGGGGTAATCTCTCGGGTCTGGGGCTTTCTCGGCCAGTGTGACATGGCCGGTTGCCTTGACGAATTCCTGGAACTTACGGTTCGTGACCGACGTTGCCTCGATCCAGAAGCCGTCGACGGTAACGGGATGAGCCGGGGCCTCTTCGGGATAGTGGTCGTTGGAACCCATCACGAAGGTCCGGCCAGGTATCCACACGAGGTCGTCATGGTCGTCGCCCTGACGTTGCGGCCGGTGTTCTGCGTCAAATGCCAGTGCCATCGTCGCCTCCGAAAGCCTGCCCTGAGTATCGCCACGCGTTGCTTCAGCCGTAAGTACGTTACGGTAACATGCCTTCCAGAAAACGTTACATTAGGCGTAAATCTGCTGCTCAGCCCTATGGATTCAACTCGGGCAACAGATTTCCGCGCGTCGTGCGTGGCGCGTGTTGCCGCGCATGCCTGTTTCGCGTGATCGCAGCCGCGAGTGCTGCCCGATCGAGCGTAGCCTCTGATGAGCCGGAACCGTAGAGCAATCGATCGAGTTGCTCGACGTGACAGCAAAGGTCGGTGTCGCCACTAGCGGCTGCCCAGGCCGAAGCCGTCCGGTAACCAACGGCATGGCACCAGTCGTCGAGCGAAGCGTAAATGCCCTGCGGTGGCTCATGCTTGACGGCGTGCAGCATCCGGCGGAAGCGCTCCGGCTCGGATTCGGCGCGCATTTGCCGCCGTTGCGTCAACCATTGCCGGATCGGCGACAGCCAACGGCGGCCCGCTAAAAACACTGCGCTCAGCACGGCGATCAAGAGGGTGGCGACCGCGATCATACGCATGGTTCGCTGACGCGCAGCAGGTGCCGCCGCCTCGCTCGCCTGAACATTCGGCGCAATGCGTTCGGTCGGTGCCTGTGCTTCGGCCACAGTCAGATCGACTGCGGGTAGCGATGCGGTCTTCGTGGTCTTGGTGAGGGTGTCAAACCATTCGAGGCTGATCGACGGGAGCTGGAAGGTGCCGGGCGCCGCCGCAACGTAGGTGATCGTCTCCGTTCGCGAGCTTCCGTCTATCTGATCGCGATTGACACCATCGGCCAACTGCGGTGACTGCGAATATGTCTGCAGGCCCTGCGCCTGACCGATCTCCAGCGGCGGGATCATCATTGCCTGCGTATTGCCAGCGAAGATGGTGACGGTTCTAACCAGGGCTTCGCCTGCCTTGAGCTTGGCGGGATCGCGATCGAACGATTGCGTCAGGCTAACGTCGCGGACCGCGAAAGGAAGAGCAGTCTTGTCGCTGCCGGTTGGAGAAACAGCCGTGAACTGCGTCGGTGGCAACTGCGCGGTGCCTTGAACAAACTTGCCGTCATCGGAGTACTTGAAGTCGATCGTGGCAGGAGGCAGCGTGTACGTGCCTGCGGTCTCGGGAACAATCGCATAGTTACGGCGGATGCCGGAATACTGCACGCCGTCGATCGTTTCCGTCATGTTCTGGGCGCGCTCGTCCGGAAGCGTGACGAGTGCGTTCGGAAGGTCAAATAGAGGAAACTGCGGTGGCGATGTGAAGAAATTCGGCGCAAAGACGTCGACCGTGACCTGCACCTGTTGACCCGGCACGATGCTATCGCTGTCGTTGATGGTCACGCGGGCAAAGGGTTCCGCGGCCAAGGCAGCGCTTGCCATCAAAGCCGTAGTCAGTGCTGCCCAAGCGGCTCTCACGGCTTCCTCTCCTCAGCCTCGATCGCGAATTTTCGCGCCATCAGCTCTGTTGGGCTCACCTGGAGGTTCTTCATCCACATCTCCGACGTCTGTTCGGTGACATCGACCTGTCCGGCCTTGCCCTTCTTTCCCTTGTCGTCGAATTTGACCTGGTCCGGCTTTTGGTTGGGGTCTTGTGGCTGATCCTGTTCGTCTTTCTTCTGGCTGGCCACCAAGGTTTCGGCGATCGCAAGATTGGCGGACGCTTCCGGCCAGTCTTTGCGTTTCTCGAGCGCCCTCCGGTAAGCGGCGACAGCTTCTTCGAACTTCGAGAGAAAAAGCAGCGCATTTCCCTGATTGTACCAGCTTTCGGCGCTGTCGACCGTGGCGAATGCATCGATTGACTCGGCAAGTTTCCCGGCGCGGTAGAGCGCCACGCCACGCCACATCGGGTCGCGAAAATGGGACGCGGCATCGTCATAGTTCCCGCGCGTGAAGGCGAGCCTGCCTTGCTGATCAGGCGTCAGCCATATGTCGGCGAAATTCGCCGCATGGGACGATGTCGGCGCAAGTATAAGCCGCGCCAGAATAAGTACAGCTCCCAGCCGAACGACCCATCCTCTCCGAAAGGTCAGCGCGAAGAGTACAGCGGTCGGCATGAGCAGCAGCCAGCCGGCGTCCTTCCAGCGGTTGCCTTCCTCTGATTTCTTCTGGGCAAAGTTGGTGGCCACCCGCTGTGTGATCCAACGGACGTCCGTGTCGTCGTCGGTGATCGTGGCGACGTCAATGCCCGTCAGTGCGTGCAAGTCTTTCAGCGCGTCGATATCGAGCTTGGCAAAGACACGGTGGCCGCCGGCTCCAGTCAGAAAGCTACCGTCAGGCGTTTTCACGGGACCGCCTTCCGCAGTTCCGACGCCGAGGATCAGGACGCCGTTGTCTGTTTTCCGCTTGAACGCATCGAAGGCGTTCTGTTCGACGCCGTCGGTGATGAAGACAATGGTGCCGGCGGCGTCGCCGTCTGTGAGGGTCTGTTCCGCTGCGGTGAGCGCGGCCGCTGAGTCCTTGCCGGAAACCGGCATGATGCGCGTGGCGAGCGCATCGGTGTAGGTCTCGACAAGCGCCGCATCGTCGGTCAGTGGCAAGACGAGGTGGGCCGATCCGGCGTAGGCGATGACGGCGGTTCTGGCACCCTGCCGCTGAGCAACGATGTCCTTGATCTTCAGCTTGGCACGTTCGAGCCGCGAAGGCGTGAGATCGATCGCGTCCATAGTCGATGACAGGTCGACGGCAAGAACCAAGGGTGCCGTGTCTTCGACGAAGGGTGGAGCCTCGCGCTCCCAGGTCGGGCCTGCCGCGCCGATGGCTGCCAGGACGAGGACTGCTCCAAGCAGCCGCGAAGGGTGCAGGCGCGTACGCCCCGACGCTTCGACGATCAGCCTCTCCAAAAGATGAGGGGCGATCATATCCCTCCAGCGATTGCGGAGATTGCTCGACCGCGAAGCAAGCAACACGATTCCGATCGGCAGGAGGAGTGCCAGAAGCCACCAGGGGCGAAGGAAGTGGAAGTCTTCGATCATGCGGCTGACCTCCGGAGAAGTCCGCCAAGTGCGGCTGCGCAGTAATATAGCGCGAGCACCGTAATCGCCGCACCGAGCGGCCAGTGAAAGAGCTCTATGCGTGGCCGCCAGGACAGGTTTTTCTGATCTTCGGGCGTGATCTTGTCGAGTTCGTCATAGATCGCCGCAAGCTGCGTCTGGTCGCCACCAAAGAAATAGCGGCCACCTGTGTCGCTTGCGATCTTTTGCAAGGCCGCAGTGTCCAGCTTGTCTTCACCGGTTGCCGCCGGGTCGCCTATCCCGACTGCATGGATAACAACGCCCTTCTGCTTGGCTATGTCGGCCGCTTTAGCTGGCGGCATCTTGCTGGCGGTGTCGTTGCCGTCGGTGAGCACGATCAGCACCTTTTCCGGAACGGTGGTCTTCTCGAACATCTTGATTGCAAGGCCAATCGCATCGCCAAGCGCGGTCCGAGGCCCCGCCATTCCGGGCAGTGTTTCGGCAATCATTGTCTGAACAGTACGGTGATCCATCGTGAAGGGGACGAGTGGGTAGGGAGCGTCACCAAAGGCGATCAAGCCAATGCGATCGCCCGGTCTCTTGGTAACGAAATCGGCGACGACCGTGCGAACCGCGTCGACGCGTGGGCGTGTGGTCCCATCCGGAGCACGAAAGTCACGAGTGTCCATTGATTGCGAAAGGTCGAGTGCCAGCATGAGATCACGCTGGGGTTCGACTTTCTCGATCGGCGGCTCGACGAATTGCGGGCGGGCGAGGGCGACCACGATGAGGCACCAAGCAAGGGCTTCGGCAACCAGTTGCGGCCAACTTCGCCGGGCGATCACCGAGCCCGATGTCGGCGTGATGCCGACCGCGCTTGCGACCTGGTCAAAGAAAGGCAAGCGCACCGATGCCGAGGTTTCATGATGGGCAGGCAACAACCACCAGACTATGAGGGGTAGCGGCAGCAACACCAGCAGCCATGGATGATCAAGCTGATACACGATGACGCTCGATCCAGTTGCGCGCACCAGCAATCAATTCGGTTTCCGTATTCGCGCCGCTCCCTTCGCTGGCGTGATATTCGAGATCATCAAGCACGGCTTGTAGCGCACGGCTGGTCGCACGATCACCGTGGACCTCGAGAAACTTCACCCAGGCCGCGCCGGCGAGGGAAGCAACATCGTCGCGAGGCCAGCCGGCAAGAGCGACACGCTTTAGGAGTATCGCGAGGTCACGAACGCCGGACTGCCGTGTCTCGGGATTGCGGATCTTCGCTTCCACGCCAGCAAGCAGCGTCAACGCCTCGCGCCGGTAGGCATTGGCGCGATAGTGGCGAAGCCAGAGCAGAAACGCTGTAGCAAGGATCAGGGTCAGGATCGCGGCTAGGACGGCCCAGCCCCATGTCTGAGGCATCCACGAAACCGGCGGCGGCACGGCGATGTCCTTCAGCGAACGCAGCGCTGTTTCAGTCATCGGGTCCAACGAGGTGCCGGCCGGTTCCATGTCACCGCCGCCTCTGGCGCCAGGCGGGCTGTTCCAGCAATTTGCGGAGCTGTGGCGCCGTTTCTTCCGCTGTGGAGATGGGCAGCATGGGAAGGCCGAGTTCACGCTGCCAGGCGCGCAGTTCCCGGCCGCGTTCTCGGGCGAAGCGGTCTATCGATTGGCGCACGTTGCCTTGCCTCAGCGCCAGCTCAGCCTGGAGGCTGCCGCCGCTGACGACGATGTTTCCCGATTGCGGCAGTTCCAGCATGAAGGGATCATAGACCAACAGGCAGATCACGTCGTTATGGGCGGAAAGGCGCAGCAAACGGTCGCGGGTCGCCGTCGTGTGGCCGTCGAAGTCGCTGATGATAATCACGAGATGATCGTGATGCGCGATATTGGCGACGCGTTCGACGACGGTGTCGAGTGCATCGAGAGACGGTGCGCCGGAATAGCTCGCGCTCAATTTGGCGTTCTGAGTCGCGATCCGGTCGGCAAAGCCGATCACCGCTTCGCGGCTGCGATGTGGGCGTATTTCGTCGATCCTTTCGTCATTAAAGACAAAGCCCCCGACACGGTCGCCGGAGCCGAGAATGCGCCAGGCGCAAAGTATGGCCGCTTCCGCCGCCGTGACCGATTTCATCGAGCGGCGACTGCCGAAGAACATATTGATGCGTTGGTCGACGACGACCAGTGCCGGCCTTTCCTTTTCTTCGGAGTAGACACGGACCGCCGGCTTCGTCGTGCGCGCGGTGACGCGCCAATCGATCGTGCGGATGTCGTCGCCAGGCAGGTAGTCCCGCAGTTCCTCGAATGTCAGTCCGCGGCCACGCATGGAAGACTGCATGCGACCGGCAAGCAGGCGATGGCTCTTGGCTTTCTGCACGAAACTCAGATCGCGGGCGCGACCTTCCAGAGCTACCAGCTGGCTGGTTGAGACGTGAATGCCTTCTGCATCGGGATTTGTCGGCATTGCGCGATCCTCAAGAGACAGCCACGAGCTCGACGATGCGATTGATCACCTGATCAGGCGTCGTATTCGACGCATGTGCTTCGTAAGACAGAATGAGACGATGGCGGAAGACATCGTTCACGACTGCCTTGACGTCATCGGGCGTCACGTAATCCCGCCCCTTGAACCATGCATAGGACCGGGAGACCTTGTCGAGGCCAATCACGCCGCGCGGGCTGATGCCAACCTGCAGAAGCTCCGCCAGATCCTTGTCGTATCTGTCAGGATAGCGGGTGGCGAGCACCAGTGCGACGATGTAGTCCTCGATCGGACTCGAAACGGTAACCGCGCCAATCTCCTTGCGGGCGTCGAAAACGGACTGGGGGTTAAGCTTATGGTCTTCGGCGGGCTTCGTGCCACTATGTGCTGCGTTTTCCTCGTCCCGGTTCAGACGCATGATGGCCGCCTCGGACTTTCCATCGGGATAACCGACCTCGACATGCATGAGGAAGCGGTCGAGCTGAGCTTCGGGAAGAGGGTAGGTACCTTCCTGCTCGATCGGGTTTTGCGTTGCCATGACCATGAAGAGAGGCGGCAAGGCGTATCTCTTTCCGCCGACCGTCACCTGCCGTTCCTCCATCGCCTCGAGAAGCGCTGACTGCACTTTGGCCGGCGCGCGATTGACTTCGTCGGCAAGGATCAGGCTGGCAAAGATCGGTCCCCGCTGGAATTTGAACTCACCCTTGCCGCCTTCGCTGAAGTAGATCTCCGAGCCGGTGATGTCGGCGGGGAGCAGGTCAGGGGTGAACTGGATGCGGGAAGGCTCTGCATCCAGGTTTTTCGCCAGGTTCTTGATAGCGCGCGTCTTGGCAAGCCCCGGCAAGCCCTCGACCAGGAGGTGGCCGTTGGCGAGGAGGCCGAGCAGCAAGCGCTCAACCATCGTCTCCTGGCCGATGATTGACTGCCCGATCCTTTTGCCGAGGTCGAGAATATCGTCGCGTGCAGTCATGGTTCCCCCTAAACAGATGAGCGGGCCGCGCGAGCTGGCCCGCTCATGGCTGTTGCTACTTTCCAGTCGCGGCGCCTTGGTCCATGGAGCGCATCAGGGCCTCGACCATCTGGTCGATACTGAAGCTCGCCGAACGCTGGCTGGGAGGGTAGTCTTTGAACGTCTGCAGGAATGGAGCGACCCGCCAGACGCCGTACTGGATGAGATAGGCATTCTTCGCCAACCAGTCGTAATACTGGTCGGAGACGACATCGGCGCGCTCGTAAGGATCCATGCGCAGATTGAAGACCTTCGGTGCACGCAGGCAGGTGAAAGGGTTTGCCCATACGACGAAGCCGCCCGGCTCCCTCTGTTCGCAGAACACGATCTTCCAGTTGCCATAGCGATAGGCGACGACTTCTCCATCATCGTTGAAATAGTAAAATTCGTCGCGTCCCGACTTCGGCTGCTGTCCCGTCAGATAGGGAAGCTGGTTGTAGCCATCCAGATGGACCTTGAACTGGTTGCCGTTGATGCTGGTGCCATTGAGAAGCCGCTCCTTGATGTCGTTATCGCCAGCGGCCGCAAGCAGGGTCGGGAACCAGTCGAGCCCGGACATTATTTCGTTAGACACGTCGCCGGCCTTGATGTGGCCGGGCCAACGAACCATTGCGGGAACACGGAATGCGCCTTCCCAGTTGGTATCCTTCTCGCTTCGGAAGGAGGTCGTCGCCGCATCGGGCCATGACCATTGGTTGGGACCGTTGTCCGTCGTGTAAACGACGATCGTGTTGTCGGCGATGTTGAGATCGTCCAGCGCTTTCAGGAGCTTGCCGACATCGCCGTCATGCTCGAGCATGCCGTCCGCATATTCGTTGCCGGGCATTCCGCTTTGGCCCTGCATGGAATCGCGCACGTGTGTAAAGGCGTGCATGCGAGTCGTGTTCATCCAGGTGAAGAAGGGCTTTCCTTCCTTGGCCTGCCGCTGGATGAAGTCTATCGCTGCTGCTGTCGTTTCGTCGTCGATCGTTTCCATGCGCTTGCGGTTCAGGGCTCCGGTGTCGTCGACCCTGCCATCGGCAAACGAATGCAGGACGCCGCGCGGCGAGTTGCTCTTCACGAACGCCTGGTCATTCTTTGGGTAGTAGGGACGCTCGGGCTCCTCCTCTGCATTTAGGTGATAGAGGTTGCCGAAGAACTCGTCGAAGCCGTGCTTCGTGGGCAGGAACTCGTCGCGGTCGCCAAGATGGTTCTTGCCGAACTGGCCCGTCGCATAACCGAGCGGCTTCAGCGCCTGTGCAATGGTAATGTCACGCGCCTGCAGGCCTACGGTCGCACCGGGGATACCAACCTTGCAAAGGCCCGTGCGGAGGCAAACCTGGCCTGTGATGAATGTCGAGCGGCCGGCGGTGCAGCTGTTTTCGGCGTAGTAGTCGGTAAACAGCATACCTTCCTTGGCGATCCGGTCAATGTTGGGCGTTTTGTAGCCCATGACCCCCATCGTATAGGCGCTGATGTTCGTCTGGCCGATGTCGTCTCCGAAGATGACCAGGATGTTCGGTTTTGCCGTGTTCTGAGCCGGTGCCGCCTGCTGTGCATGAGCAGCGCCGTAGCTGAGCGAAGTAGAGGCCAGCGAAAGGGCAAGCGCCGCACCGGCATGCCGAAGCCGTTTCGAGAGAGACGCACTCATTGCGATCCCCCTTGTTTATTCAGGTCATCCGACATTTACGCTCTCCTGGTTGTGGGCAGGTCGTCGCATTTTTCGACGAGCCTACGTTCCCACTGAAGAGCGTCACTCGGTAAGTACGTTACGGTAACAAACGAGCGTCAAAACGTAACAACGAGTGGAATGCGCACGCTTACTGCGTGAGCGGCTGCACCTTGAAGTCGCCTTGAAGCGTTTCATCGACCGGACGCTTCTTGGCCCGCGTTGGCTGTTCGAGCACCGTGACAGGCGCCGCGACCGCGGTGGCGGCGACATTGCCGATGGTGGTGACGGTGCCACCGACGACGGCAGTGAGACCTTGACCGAGCGAGACGTTCGAGTCCGTCAGCGTCTGTCCCGTGATGATGCGCTGGCCGATCAGTTGAACGATCTCGGGGCTTTCGGCGAACTTGCCATGGTTCAGACCTTCGCCCTTCACCTTGGTAAGATCGATTGCGGTAATACCGGCGGCTTCGAGTTTCGAACGATAGGGCTCGACAGTCGGGTCGATCGCGCCCAAACGCGAGACCTTCCCCGTGATGAAGCTCGACACCGCAAGCGCCTTGTCATCCTGAGATACGAAGATCGTGAACTTTGGCGTCGGCGTGCCCATCTCCGCGAATTGCTTGGCAAAGACCTGGATGTCGATATCGGGCGAAGCGAGAATGACGTTATGAATCTTGCTGTTCACGTGGCCGTCGCGGATACCCATCTGTCGCAGCGACTCCATGGTGAGCCAGGTACCCATCGAGTGTGCAAGGATCGTGATGTCCTTTACATCAGGATCAGCGGCCAGTGTTCGCAAGGCCTGTTCGAGCGCCGTGCGCGAATAGTTGGTGCTTTCCTTGTCGTATTCGTAGGCCGTGACCTGCGCGCGCGAAGGCCACGTGAAAAGGAGAGGGGTCGCCTGCATGCCGGAATCGTGGACGATCTGGGCGAGCCGGAAAACCGAATCTTCGTATGTGTTATTGAAGCCGTGAACGAAGACCAGTGCTCGCCCATCCTGGATATTCTGGTGGAACCAGGCGCGCCCCTGTGGAATCGTGTCGATTTCCTTCACGCTGGTCACTGCAAAGTCGGTCGCCGGATTGGGCGGCAGTCGCTTCGGCCATTGGACGGTGCCGGGCTCCCGTTTCGGCGGTATGGAGACGTCAACGGCAGTCAGATAGGGCTTCGGGCTGCGTTCGCCGGTGAAGAGCGTTGCAGGGTCGCCGGAGGGTTCGCGCGTGGTCGCGACCAGCATGCTGACCTTGGAGGTGTTCGACGTCGCCGCAACGGGTGCCATGACCCCGCTTGGGTGACCACAACCGGCAAGAAGTGCGGCGACGAGCAGCGGTACAAGTGTCCGAACAGTGCGGGCTGCGATCACGTCTCCGGTTCCCTCATTGAAAACGCAAGCACCTTACGGTGGCCGGGCGAAAGTGAAAGTACATTACGGTAACCAAGCGGATGTTATGTGCAATTCGCGTCAGATGCCTACGTGCCGCGACGAGTTTTGGGCAAGTGTTACCGAACCGCAACGAGCCTTGCGCGCTGTTCCGTCGCTAGCTGCCATCAATCCGCTCCCTGGGACACTCCTTGCTGCACTTCCTTTGCTTTTGTGAATTCAGTTCATATATCCTTGGACCAAGTGACCGCTTATCACTGAAATCCAGTGCCTCCATATGTTCGCCAGTCAACCACGCCGGCTGGCCGGCAGATCATTCGAGGCACATTATGCCAATTGCTCTCTTCGCTTTGACGATCGCAGCCTATGCGATCGGAACCACGGAATTCGTCATCGTCGGCCTGTTGCCGACTGTTGCTTCAGATCTTCACATCAGCCTGCCGTTGGCCGGACTGATCGTGAGCGTTTACGCCTTGGGTGTCACCTTCGGCGCACCGGTGCTGACGGCGTTGACCGGACGTATCGAACGGAAGCCACTGCTTCTGGGCCTGATGGCGCTCTTCGTCATCGGTAACGGGATGGCGGCTATCAGCCCGAGCTACGCGCCGTTGCTGGTCGCGCGCGTGCTTTCGGCCTTTGCGCACGGCGTCTTCTTCTCTGTCGGCTCGACCATCGCAGCCGATCTCGTTCCTGAAAACCGTCGCGCCTCAGCCATCGCCATGATGTTCATGGGCCTGACCGTTGCCATCGTCACCGGCGTTCCGCTCGGAACACTGATTGGACAAGTCTTCGGCTGGCGGGCGACCTTCGCTGCCGTTGCCGGCCTTGGCGCAATCGCTTTCATTGCGATTGCCGTGTTGCTGCCGTCCAACCTGAAGAAGGCGCCGGCCGCCAGCATCGTCGACCAGATTCGCGTGCTCGGCAGCGGCCGTCTGCTTATCGTCTTCGCCATGACCGCGCTCGGCTACGGTGGCACATTCGTTGCCTTCACATTCCTTGCGTCGATCCTGCAGGAGATCACCGGCTTTGCAGCCGGCACCGTCAGCCTCGTTCTCGTGGTCTACGGCATCGCGATCGCCATCGGCAACGTCGCCGGCGGCCGGTTTGCCAATCGCAGCCCGGTACATGCCTTGACCGGATTGTTCGTTGCCCAGGCAATTGTGCTGGTGCTCTTCAGCTTCACGGCGCCGTCGCCCTGGCTGGCCGTTCCGACGCTGGCTGCGCTCGGCTTTCTCTCTTTCGCTAACGTGCCCGGCCTGCAGATCTATGTCGTGCAATTGGCAAAGCAGATACGCCCCGCCGCTGCCGATGTGGCATCGGCCCTGAATATCGCGGCATTCAACCTCGGTATTGCCGCGGGCGCATGGATCGGCGGCCTCGTGGTGGAATCCTCGCTGGGGCTCGGGGCGACGCCCTGGGTTGGAGCAATCCTCGTCGCGGGAGCCCTGGTTCTGACGCTATGGAGCGGCGCTCTGGACGGTCGCTCGGCATCGAACGCCGACAGAGCGAGCCAGCCCGCCTAGTGAGGGCGAAGAGAACGTACACGTCCTAAAAGCGGTGGTCGACGCGAGCCCAATCGCGTTGGCCAACGTGCTTTGGCGCCGCGGAGTATCTCGCCTTAGCCCGGCGCGGAAGACCGGTACTTCGGGGGAGGGGGAGCGTTCGATCTAAGGGTTTCTTTTCCCGGTAGAATTGTGTCGTGGTCGATCACAATTTTCTTGCCTAGTAGCGGCTTGCTGCGACATACTCAGCGCAGTTGATAGCCACTTGTATGCATGCCTCGAGACTCTTCACGCAGTTGGGGTTCGATCAATGGTATATCTGTCGCCTTTTCTCAAAACATCGATTGCAATGCTCGCCACTTGTGGGGCGTCGCTTCTGTCCGGCATGTCTGCGTACGCACAAGATCCCTTTAAGGATTTTCCGCTGGTTATCAGCTGTGAGTACAAGGGCACTTATCACGCATTCTATTTGTCGAGGGTGACCCAGGACGGCACCGCGACTTTTTCAGCCTCCGATCGGATTGCCGGCACGATTACGCTGGACGGCAAGGCAAAGGCCGTGGGCGGATCCGATGGGGGAAGTTGCGTGGGCAAAACCCTCAAGGAACTGCGGGCGTCAGGGCAGGCGCACGACCTCAAATCTTAGCCCCGCAACGTTGCGATTTCTGGGCCATTGGCCTCGAACAGGGGCCAGCATTCGTGTGGGCGGTGGAGAGTTGCCAAGATATCGTTCGAAGTTGAGCTCCCAACTTATGTCGCACGAATAGCCTTCGAGGAGGCGTCGCGGAGACGGGCTTCACCGATAAAGTGAAGCTCAGGCATTGGCGCGACGCGAGGGGAAAAGGCATGGAAGAACTGCGAACTCCTTTCAGGGTAACGGCGGGGCGCTTTCTGCGCTCGGTGCGAATTTTCATGTCCTCGGAGGTCGGCGGCGCGGCAAAGCTTCTGACCGTATGCCTTGTCGCGCTCTTCCTCGCGATCAACGGGCTCAATGTGCTGAACAGCTTCGTGGGCCGGAACTTCATGACGGCGATCGCCGACAGGCAGATCGCGGAGTTCGTCCGGCAAGCCGTATTCTATCTTCTCGTGTTTGCTGGCTCCACGATCGCATCGGTTTTTGCGCGCTTTACCGAGGAGCGGCTAGCACTCACCTGGAGAGACTTTCTGACGCGTCGCGCCGTCAATCTCTATCTTACTGACGGAGCCTTTTACCGTCTCGGTGTTTCGGGAGAACTCTCGTATCCGGATCAGCGAATTTCGGAAGATATCCGCGCATTCACCGTGACTACATTGTCTTTCCTGCTGATGATCTTCAGCAGTGGACTAACGATCCTTTCTTTCTCAGGGGTGCTCTTGTCGATCAACCCCGTCTTGTTCGCTGTGGCGGTCGTTTATGCGGCCTGCGGCTCGCTTCTTACGATCTGGCTGGGGCGCCCGCTCATCAAGCTGAACTACGATCAACTCGATAAAGAGGCGAGTTTCCGTACAGGCCTCATTCAAGCGAGGGAGAACGCGGAGCGGATCATGCTGACGGGCAGCGAGCCGCGCATGAAGTCCTTTCTTGCGGGTCGAATTGATGACTTGGTGACCAACTTTCGCAACATAACATCCGTCAACCGCAATGTCGGCTTCTTCACGACGGGCTACAACTGGCTGATCCAGATCATCCCAGCCTTGATTGTCGCACCGGCCTTCTTCCGCGGTGATATCGAATTTGGGGTGATTACGCAGTCAGCAGCAGCATTTGCGATGCTGGTGGGCGCTTTTTCGCTGATAATCAACCAATTCAATTCGATCTCTAATTTTGCCGCAGTGGTGGCGCGGCTCAGTACGCTCCTAGAGGCGATTGAGAACTCGCAGCGCTGTCGACCAGAGATTCAAATCGATAGCACCCGGGACGAGCTGTCTTACGAGAAGCTCACGATATTGTCCGACCGGGGCGGCTCGCCGTTGTTGCAGGATCTGACCGCAGTTATTCCGGCTCGTGCCCGCGTTCTGGTGACGTGCGCCCGAGAAGACCAGGGGAGTGCGTTTTTCAGGGCCACAGCAGGCATTGCTTATCCCGGCGCTGGCCGAATTTTTCGCCCGGCTGGAGAACGGATACGCTTCCTGCCGCAGCAGCCCTATCTTCCGCCGAGTACACTTCGACAGCTGCTTGTTCCTCCCGCTGCGAACTCAGAAATTTCGGACGAACGGATTTCGTTGCTACTTGCCGAATTCGAGCTCGAGCGCATTTCTAAGGCAGGGGGATTTCAACAAGAAGTGGAGTGGCATACGTTTCTGACGCAAAGAGAGCAGCACTTGCTGATGCTGGCGAGCGTATGCGTTGCGAAGCCGTATGTCATCTTGCTTGAGAGGACCGAGGTTATGGTCGGCTGGGATACATTTTTCCGGATCATGACACGCTTTGCAAATGACGGCATTGCCTGCGTCCACATCGGGAGCGCCGCTAACATATCGGCCTACGATGCCATTCTCGACCTTGGCGATGGTGGCGGATGGCAATGGAGGAAACCCAGATAACCGTGCGGACGCTTCGCGGCGTGCAGCACGGAGATAGAGACGACGAGAAAGTCGATAGGAGGCTGATGATGACGAACACCGCTCTTGCAACCGACGACTATCAGGCAACGGCCACTCCACTTGGAGCAGAGGAACTCCGGTTGATGGACGCCTACTGGCGCGCATCGAACTATCTCTCCGTCGGGCAGATTTATCTGCTCGACAATCCGCTATTGAAGGAACCGCTCAAGCGGGAGCACATCAAGCCAAGGCTGCTCGGCCACTGGGGGACATCGCCCGGCTTGAACATGCTTTATGTGCATTTGAACCGCGTGATCAAGCGCGACGACCTCAACATGATTTACGTGATCGGACCGGGCCATGGCGGGCCGTCGCTGGTCGCGCACGCCTATCTGGAAGGGACCTACAGCGAAGTCTACCCGAATATCGGCCAGGACGCCGAAGGGATGCAGGCGCTGTTCAAGCAGTTCAGCTTTCCCGGCGGCATTCCGAGCCACGTCGCTCCCGAAACGCCGGGAAGCATCCATGAGGGCGGCGAACTGGGCTATGCCTTGAGCCATGCCTATGGCGCGGCGTTCGACAATCCGGATTTGATCGTCGCCTGTGTCGTTGGCGACGGCGAGGCGGAAACGGGTCCGCTTGCGACGGGATGGCATGGCAATAAATTTCTCAATCCCGCCCGTGACGGATGCGTGCTGCCGATCCTGCATCTCAACGGCTACAAGATCGCCAATCCATGCTTCCTCGCCCGCATCCCAAAGGACGAATTGCGGAAGTTCTTCGAGGGGATGGGCTATGCGCCGATCTTCGTGGAAGGGCACGAGCCCGACAAGGTCCAGCAGCAACTGGCTGCCGCAATGGATACAGCCGTTGCGGAGATCAAGCGGATCTGGGGGGAGGCACGCGAGAAGGGCAATCTGAAACGGCCGGCCTGGCCGATGATCGTTTTCCGCACGCCAAAGGGCTGGACCTGCCCGAGCGAAATCGACGGCAAGAAATGCGAGGATTATTGGCGATCGCACCAGGTTCCGATGGGCGAAATGGACAAGCCGGAACACATCGCGATCCTTCAGCAGTGGATGAAGACGTACAAGCCTGAAGAGCTTTTCGACAACGACGGCAAGCTGCGCGCCGAATTTGCGGCGCTCGCTCCGGCTGGGACTCGCCGGATGAGCGACAACCCGCACGCGAACGGTGGTTTGCTGCTGCGTGACCTGAAGATGCCGGATTTTCGTGACTACGCCGTCTCGGTGCCGAGCCCCGGCGCGACGACGACCGAATCCGCCCGGGTGATGGGCAAGTTCCTGCGCGACGTCATGAAGCTGAACATGAACAGCAAGAACTTCCGGCTGTTCAGCCCTGATGAGAACAACTCGAACCGCTGGCAGGACGTGCTTGAGGTTACCAACCGTTGCTACATGGCAGAGATCTACCCCGAGGACGATCACCTGTCGCCCGATGGCCGGGTGATGGAGGTGTTGAGCGAACATCAGTGCCAAGGCTGGCTAGAAGGTTATCTTTTGACCGGACGGCACGGCTTCTTTTCGTGCTACGAGGCCTTCATTCACATCATCGACTCGATGTTCAACCAGCACGCCAAATGGCTGAAGGTGTGCAATCACATACCTTGGAGGCGGCCCATTGGATCGCTCAACTATTTCCTGAGTTCGCATGTCTGGCGACAGGATCATAACGGTTTCAGCCATCAGGATCCGGGGTTTATCGACCATGTGGTCAACAAGAAGGCCGAGGTGATCCGCGTCTATCTGCCAGCGGACGCCAACACCCTGCTTTCCGTCACCGACCATTGCTTGCGTAGCCGCAACTACGTGAACGTTGTCGTTGCCGGCAAGCAACCGGCGCCGCAGTGGCTGACGATGGATGAAGCGATCAAGCATTGCGCTGAGGGTCTCGGCATTTGGGAATGGGCCAGCAATGATAAGGGCAGCGAGCCTGACGTCGTGATGGCGTGCTGTGGCGACGTTCCGACGCTCGAGACGCTGGCGGCGGTTCAAATGATCCGCGAACATTTGCCGGAATTGAAGGTGCGCGTCATCAACGTCGTCAACCTCATGAAGTTGCAGCCGGCAAGCGAACACCCGCACGGGCTTTCGGACCGTGATTTCGATGCGCTCTTCACCAAGGACAAGCCGATTATCTTTGCTTTCCATGGATATCCCTGGCTGATTCACCGGCTAACCTACCGGCGCACCAACCACGGCAATCTGCATGTGCGCGGATACAAGGAGGAGGGCACGACGACGACGCCTTTCGATATGGTCGTTTTGAACCAGCTCGATCGCTTCCACCTTGTCGAAGACGTCATCGATCGGCTGCCGCAGCTCGGTGCCCGTGCCGCCTACTTCAAACAGGCGATCCGCGAGAAGCTGATCGAACACCGGCAGTATATTGAAAAGCATGGCGATGACATGCCCGAAATAACCGGTTGGAAGTGGGGCGTCCAAGGGCGGCCAGCGAGGACGCAAAAGACGTCGACGGAAGGCGACAACATCTAAGCCGTCCAGACGCGACTGAGGCAGGGGAGCAGATACGGTGCGCAGGCCATGACTGCGCATCGCGGTGGACAACGAGGCGCGATTTCGAGGCGGGATAGCGTCGTGTGGGAGGGAGGAAGCCATGATCGAGGTACCCTCAATCGCCCCGGGTCTGGAGGACGCGCCGAGCGACCAGGCCTTCGCACGATTGCAATTCTCGACGCTACTCTACTATCTGCATTGTACGAACCCTGACAACGGGTTGGTTCGCGACAAGACGGAGGAGAGCGCACCGGCCAGCATCGCGGCGATCGGCATGGCGCTCGCCACCATTCCCATCGTCGTGCAGCGCGGCGTCATTATTCGCAAGTTCGCTGCCAAGATTACCAGGCGGCGGCTCGAGTTCCTGATGCAATGTCACCAGGGGCCGGAACCCGACGCGTCCGGCTACAAGGGGTTCTTCTATCATTTCCTCGACATCGAGACCGGGCGGCGGGTCTGGAACTGCGAGCTGTCGACGATCGACTCGGCCTTTCTGTTTGCCGGGGCTTTGACGGTCGCCACGTTCTTCGATGGGGACACAGCCGACGAGATCAGGGTCAGGCAGCTTGCGGCAGCGCTCTATGAGCGAGCGGACTGGAACTGGGCGCGCAACCACGAGGCGACGCTCACACATGGCTGGCGGCCGGAAAGCGGCTTCATCCCATATCGTTGGCGCGGCTATGACGAGGGCCTGCTTCTCTACATACTGGGGCTTGGTTCGCCTAGTCATCCTTTGCCGCCTGAGAGCTACGCGGCCTATACGGAAAGCTACGACTGGCGGAATATCTTCGGGCGCGAACTGCTCTATTCCGGTCCGCTCTTCACGCATCAGCTGTCGCATATGTGGATCGATTTCCGCGGCATCAACGATGAATTCATGCGCGAGCATGGCAGCGACTATTTCGAGAACAGCCGGCAAGCGACCTTTGTCCAGCAGGAGTATGCGATCCGGAATCCGATGCAGTTTGAGGGATACGGCGAGCATTGCTGGGGATTTACCGCGAGCGATGGCCCGGGCTGGGTGAAGGCGGATGTCGGCGGGGTCAGTCGCGAGTTCTTCGACTACATCGCACGCGGCGCGCCATTCGGGCCGGATGACGGGACCGTATCGCCCTGGGTTGTTGTGGCGTCCCTGCCTTTTGCGCCGGAGATCGTTATCCCAACGGTGCGGAATTTCGCTCAGATGAATCTGGGGATGACGCGGCTTTACGGTTTCAAGCCGTCGTTCAACCAGACCTTCAAGGATGCAACCAGCCAGACCGGGTGGTGGATCAGCCCTTACCATTTCGGGATCGATCAGGGGCCGGTGGCGCTGATGATCGAGAATTATCGAACCGGCTTCCTGTGGAATCTGATGCGCAATTGCGAACCGATTGTCAGGGGACTGCGGCGCGCCGGCTTTACTGGCGGATGGCTATAGCCGATCCGTGGGATATCGTGCCGCTTCGACAGTCAAGCCGGATCAGTGGGAGCCTCGGAGCTGATAGTCCTGTAACCAGTTTCGATTGAAGACCCTCTTCGTGCTGTCGGTGAGATGCGACGTATGCACAATATCCTCCCGCAGCCACCAGTCGATTGAGGTGGCGGGCGCCGTTAGTCTTCCCTGTTCGAGGTCTGCAGCGACCAGGATTGATATCGATTGGTTCCGCGCGGATTTGACCGCCGCCGTTTCGGCGGCTGACAAAGCGAAGATCGGCGCAACTATGCCCGTCACCAGGATGGACGCGTAGACTGGTAGTGCTTGCGAGTACGACATGAAATGCATCCCGCTGGAACTGCAGCAATACTACAATGTCGCAAGTCAAGCCTTTAGTCGACCCTGTATTTCCTTGCCCTTGCTTGGCAGCCTGGCGACCATTTCGGAACGCGCCGGCTATACGCTTTCGATTTCATTCGCCATCAGTAAAAGAAGCGGGGCGGCGCTCCGTCATGACAGGGTGGCCGCTATGGCTCTTGCGCTTGGCTATCTTTCATCGACACGCGGTCGCCGGGGGCTAGCGGCCGCAAGGCGGGGGCCAGAAGCCGATCCTAGATTCCTCGGAATGCGACCATAGCGCGCGGCACCTGGATTCGGAGAACGAAGGAGCACTATCTCGATCTGATTGCCATGACCATGGCCGGCATGGCTGCGGAGGAGGTCTTCCTGGGTGGTCACGATGATGGTGTCGCAGGCGCCGATGGATCCGATCTCTTCGAGGCCACGAAGACGGCGATCGCCTTGGAACGATCCTACGGTATGGGCGAGAAGCTTGCCTCTTACGGCGACCTCCGCCGTCGACACATTGAGGGCCTCGGTCACGTTGATCCGGCGCTGCTGGCGCGGGTCGACAGCATTCTGCAGGAGCAGTTCGACAGGGCGAAGAACATCCTCTTGCGATACAGGGAGGCTTGCACGGTGCTTGCCGACGGACTCGCCTCTCGACTGGAGCTGTCAGGACAGGTGGTTCTGGATGCGCTGGATTCCCAAGGATAAAGGAGAGCTGTCGCGATGGTCGGGATAGATTGGTCTAGGAGCACCTGTTGTCAAATTCTCAAGCGAGCTTGTCATATGCCTGCCGAGTGCCGAAGGGGAGGGCGCTTGCCTCCGCTTGACACTCAGGGACTGGGCTGATCGGGCCGTAGCGTGACGAATGTTGAGGGGCCATCGGACCGTCGATCTGCTGCGACCGTTTCAAATTTCGCAATAAAATCGAAACTATTGACGCAATTGTGAGAGTAAGGCGCTCGCGGCATTATCAGTCCGTCAGACGAACTCAGTGTCGCCTGAAGTTCTCAACAAGGAAGCCGCAGGCAGACGAAAATGCCCCAGACCTTTTCTTCCATGACACGCAGGAGCGCACTTCTTTCCGCAGGCGCCGCCGTCGCAGCCATGGCGATCTCACCATCTCTCGATCTCGCAGCCGAGGCTGCATCAGCATCCAGCTCAACCGAAGGAACCAAGACAATGGCATATGTAACCACCAAGGACGGCGTCGAAATCTTCTACAAGGACTGGGGTCCGAAGGACGCGCAGCCGATCGTCTTCCACCACGGCTGGCCGCTGTCGTCGGACGACTGGGACGCACAGATGCTGTTCTTCCTGTCGAAAGGATATCGCGTCGTTGCCCATGACCGCCGTGGACATGGCCGTTCCGCCCAGGTCTCCCATGGTCATGACATGGATCACTACGCCGCGGACGCCTTTGCCGTCGTCGAAGCGCTCGACCTGAAGAATGCTGTCCACATCGGACACTCGACGGGTGGTGGCGAGGTCGCCCGCTATGTCGCCAGGCACGGCCAGCCGAGCGGTCGCGTTGCCAAGGCGGTTCTCGTTTCGGCCGTTCCTCCGCTGATGCTCAAGACCGAAGCGAATCCCGAAGGGCTGCCGATGGAAGTCTTCGATGGTTTCCGTTCGGCGCTCGCCGCCAACCGCGCGCAGTTCTTCCGCGAGGTTCCGGCCGGTCCTTTCTACGGCTTCAACCGCGACGGCGCGGCGGTTCAGGAGGGTGTGATCCAGAACTGGTGGCGTCAGGGCATGATGGGCGGTGCCAAGGCCCATTACGACGGCATCAAGGCCTTCTCCGAAACCGACCAGACGGAAGACCTGAAGGCGATCACGGTTCCGGCGCTCGTCCTGCACGGCGAGGACGACCAGATCGTTCCGATCGCGGACTCGGCGTTGAAGTCGGCCAAGCTTCTGAAGAACGGCTCGCTGAAGACCTATCCAGGCTTCTCGCACGGCATGCTGACAGTCAATGCCGACGTGCTGAACGCCGATCTTCTGGCCTTCGTTCAGGCCTGACCAGGTTGTTGGAGCCGCGATGCATGAAGCTACCGGGGCTCCAACATGTGATGCGTGCTCGATCCGGACATAGATGATGATGATGCTCACCCCCGAACTCGTTGCGTTGACACTCCGGGACGTTCAGGACGATGGCCCGGAACCGGGATGGACACCGCTCTCCAAGACGGAACTCGACTGCCTGGTTGATCGCATTCAAGGCGAGGCGGGTGTCGAGCCTATCTGGGTCTTCGCCTACGGGTCCCTGATCTGGAATCCGGAGTTCAACGTCACTGGCCGGATGCGAGCAACGGCCTATGGGTGGCATCGCTCGTTCTCGCTGAAGATCGAACACTGGCGAGCCACCAGCGAGCAGCCGGGCCTAATGATGGCTCTGGAGCGCGGCGGGACATGTGACGGCATGGTTCTACGTTTGTCAAACGAGAACCGCCGCAATGACCTCCGCGCTCTCGTCGCTCGTGAAATCAAGTACCGCGAGGTCGCCGACATGGTCCGCTGGATACATATCCACACACCTGAAGGGGCCATGACGGCCCTGACATTCTGGGCAAGCACAAGACGGTCCGGCCTGACGAAGCCATTGCCGACAGAGACAACGGCTGCGCTGATCGCCAAAGCCTGCGGGCAGGGTGGATCCTGCGCGCAGTACCTGCGCAACACGATCGTTGATCTTGAAGCCGAGGGGATCCGGGATCGGAACCTATGGCATCTACAGGCATTGGTCGCCGCCGAGATCACAGCGCCTCAGCCCTCCTGAGGCGCTTGCAGCCTAGTCCAGCATCACCATCTGGGCGGGCACCTGCTCCTCAAAGAACTTCGAGAAGGATGCAATCCGCGGCGGCAGGGCCTGGTATGGCGGATAGTAGAGGGTCAGCCACAAGTCAGGTGGCGCCCACCCCTTGAAGACATGGACCAGTCGCCCGGTTCGCAGGTGCTCGGAGATATGGAAGCCCGGCAGCATGGCAACGCCTGCGCCATCGGCGGCCATGTCTGCCAATACTTCACCGTTGTTAGCACTGAAGGCCCGGCCAGCCGAAATCGTCATACTCGATCCTCCGTCCGACAGGACCCAGTTCTCACGCCGGCTTTCGCCGCTATACGCGAGGCAGTCATCAGGTGTGAGTTCGTTCGGGTGCTGCATGTCGACGAACCGGCTCCCGGGGGCGGCAACCAGGATGCGCGGCACCGCCCTGATCTTGCGCCAGATCGTGAACTTGTCGGAGGGCTGCGAGGAGATTCGGATTGCCAGGTCGTAGTCGTCGTCGACGATGTCCACCAATCCATCCGACAGCGAGATCTCGAAGCTCATCTTCGGATAGCGCTCCTTGAATCCTGAAAGGATCGGCGGGAGCACGGCCTTGCCGAACCATGTTGGCGCACTGATCCGGAGCCGTCCCTCATCGGCCTTGTGCGCGTTCATCACCTCGCGCCGCGCGTCTTCGAGCGTCTTCACCGCGGGCTGGATCTGCGCGGCAAAGATCGCGCCATCGGTCGTCAGGGAAACCTGCCTCGTGGTGCGCACAAAGAGCTGTACGCCAAGTTCTGCCTCGAGCGCGGCGATGGCACGCGTGACGGCTGCGGGTGTCATGTCCAGTTCGCGGGCTACCTGGGCGAAGTTCCGCTTCTCGGCGGCAAGCAGGAAGGTTCGAAGAGCTTTGTAATCGTTCATCTCATTGTTTCAAATTTTGCAATTCAATCACAAGGAATATTGCAATTCTGCGCGGTGATCAACGGGCCTACATTCATATCAACACTTAAACGCCAACGCTGATTGAAAGGCACTGACATGATCAAAGACATCAAGGGACTTCACCACGTGACTTCGATGGCATCGGACGCGCGGCAGAACAATCGCTTCTTCACCGACACGCTGGGCCTGCGTCGCGTCAAGCAGACGGTCAACTTCGACGATCCGAGCGTCTACCACCTGTACTACGGTGACGAGAATGGTTCCGCAGGCACGGTGATGACCTACTTCCCATTCCCCAACATGATGCTCGGTCGTCCGGGCGTGGGTGAGGTCGGTGAGACGCAGTTCTCGGTTCCAAAGGGCTCGCTGAAGTTCTGGCAGGATCGCTTCGCGGCTCAAGGTGTCGACGGTCTGGAAACGGATACTGTCTTCGGCGCCAACCGTCTTCGCTTCATGGGCCCGGATGGCGACGGTCTTGCGCTGATCGAGTTCACCGACGACAACCGCGCGCCATGGCGGGCGGATGGAATTCCCGACGATGCGGCCATCCGCGGTTTCGCCGGCGCTCGCTTCAGCCTGCATGACACCGCAGCGACGGAAGAGCTTCTCGGCTTCATGGGGTACCAGCGCGCCGAGAAGGAGGGCGACGTGACACGCTTCATCATCCCCAATGGCAACGGAGCGGATACGATCGATCTCGCATCCCTGCCGAAAACGCCCTTCGCGCGTCAGGGGGCGGGATCGGTTCACCACATCGCCTTCGCCGTCGATGACCGCGAGAAGCAGCTCGAGGTGCGCAAAGCTCTGATGGACACCGGGTATCAGGTCACACCCGTCATCGACCGCGACTATTTCTGGGCGATCTACTTCCGCACGCCGGGTGGCGTTCTGTTCGAGGTTGCCACGAACGAGCCGGGCTTCAATCGCGACGAAGACACGGCTCACCTTGGGGAAGCGCTCAAGCTACCGGGCCGATATGAAGCTTTCCGCGATCAGATCCAGGCAAATCTCGAGCCATTGGCTGCCTGACAATACCCCTCAAAACTGATGGCATTTCGAATTTCGGACGCCGCACACATAAATCTCGATGGAGAGATGACAATGGATCAATTGGGAGCGATCAGAGCCTTTGTTCGCGTCGTCGAGGCCGGATCCTTTGCAAAGGCTGCAGACACGATGGGTGCGCCGCGGTCGACCGTGAGTAAGCTTGTTCAGGATCTCGAGGCAAGCTTGAGCCTCAAACTGCTCGAACGCACGACACGTTCAGTCACCGTGACAGGTGGCGCCCTGGTCCCAATCATGACCGATTGGGCGCCACCACGTTATCCTGTTCACATAGTAAGGCCAGCGGGCCGGTTTCCGAGCGTTAAGTATCAGGTCTTTGCAGACTGGGTTGCGGGCGTGTTTTCTGCCTACGACCGTGATACCGGCACACCCTAGTGGCTTTGTCCATATCCATGGATGGTTACTCCACAATCACGGGCTTCTCCCATCTCTCCTTTGAAGATATTTCCCCCGGCTGATTTGATTCATCGTCGGACAGACGGCGCGGAGTGGGCAACGGCTGTTGAGAGTAAGCAGAAGACAAAGTAATCGCGATATGGAACCCCTGCGCGTACAGCGTAGTCACCATCTAGTCGCGTCAATGCTCAATGGCAGACTGCCAAGCATTTCGCGGCTCATATGCCGCTCCCCTGTTGTCCACGGGCTGTTTCGCCCCAAGCGAATTCAGCCAAATCGCTCCACGCCGAATAGCGTGAACAGTGACACTGCGAACTACCTCAGGGCCGCCTGTCCGAATGAAATTTTCTTGAGCAAATTTTGGACCGAATGGTCGCGTAGCGCAGCCTCGTGCGACGTCCGCGGGTCAACCGAACGTCAGAGTAATTATTGCGATAAAGGCAATTCATTCGGAATTAATATTCCAATTTCGCACAAGCGCAAATCACACTACGTTTCCATTCAGCAGCCGAGGCAACCAGTGAATGGAAGCATTGATTTCGACCTACTCAGGGCCTTACGAGCCGTGTTCCAGGACATGGTGTCCGACCGACAGGCCCTGCCCAGTTTATAACCCGCCGCATTCGCGGTCCAAACAACCGAAGAGGAAAATCTCATGTCCAAGCTCGAAGTTCTCACTCCCGCCAACAGTCAGTTGATATTCATCGACCTGCAGCCGCAGATGGCCTTTGGCGTCCAGTCGATCGACCGCCAGGTACTGAAGAACAATGTCGTCGGCCTGGCGAAGGCCGCCAAGATCTTCAACGTCCCCACCACGATCACCACGGTCGAGACGCAATCCTTCTCGGGCAACACGTTTCCGGAATTGCTTGCCGTCTACCCGGAGAACGATATTCTCGAGCGCACCTCGATGAACTCCTGGGACGACCAGAACGTCCGTGACGCGCTGGCGAAGAATGCGTCCAACGGCCGCAAGAAGATCGTCGTCTCCGGTCTGTGGACCGAAGTCTGCAACACCACCTTCGCGCTCTCGGCTCTCCACGATGTTCCGGACTACGAAATCTACATGGTTGCCGACGCTTCCGGCGGTACGTCGTCAGACGCGCACAAATACGCGATGGACCGGATGGTTCAGGCAGGCGTGATCCCGGTCACCTGGCAGCAGGTCCTGCTCGAGTGGCAGCGCGACTGGGCACGCAGGGAAACCTACGATGCTGTCACCACCCTCGTGAAGGAGCATTCCGGCGCATACGGCATGGGCATCGACTACGCCTACACGATGGTTCACGGCGCAGAGGAACGCGTCAAGCACGGCAAGCGCATCGGCCCGAACCAAGCCAAGTAACGGCCTGATCAGGCCGCTCCGATAAGCCCGCCGGAGCGGCCTTTCTCTAACCGTGGAGGACATCCCATGAAAATCTATCTTCTTTCTCTCGGTGCAGGTCTGCTTGTGGGCATCGTCTACAGCCTCCTGAACGTCCGCTCGCCGGCTCCGCCGGTCATCGCCTTAGTCGGCCTTCTCGGCATTCTCGTCGGTGAACAGATCATCCCTTTCGCAAAGACTTTGTGGAGCAGGGAGCCAGCAGCCGTTTCATGGCTTCATCAGATCAAGCCGCACATGTTCGGCCACCTGCCGAAGGGCGGCGATCTTATCGACCTCGCCCATCAGGCAGAGGCGAAAGCGGGGGAGCGGAGCTGATGACGACTCGTCGATCCTTTCTTGGGGGCGCGTCGAGCCTGGCTTTCTCGAACCTCTTCTCCCCGGCGAAAGCCGCCGATCCCAACCAGACCGGAGTAGACACCATGCATCCCGACCTGATCCTCCGCAACGGCCGCGTGACGACCCTCGACCGAACCAATCCGAACGCCACGGCGATCGCCATCAAGGATGGGCTGTTTCTCGAAGTCGGATCCGACAGCGAGATTATGGCGCTGGCTGGTGCCAACACGAAGATCGTCGACCTCGGGGGCAAGCGCGTCCTGCCGGGTCTGATCGACAACCACACTCACGTCGTTCGCGGTGGCCTGAACTACAACATGGAGCTGCGCTGGGACGGCGTTCGGTCGCTCGCCGATGCGATGGACATGCTGAAGCGCCAGGTGGCGATCACGCCCGCGCCGCAATGGGTTCGCGTCGTCGGCGGCTTCACCGAACACCAGTTCGCGGAAAAGCGCCTCCCGACGATCGAGGAGATCAATGCTGTCGCGCCCGACACACCCGTCTTCCTTCTGCATCTCTATGATCGGGCGCTACTCAACGGTGCGGCTCTCCGCGCAGTCGGCTACACCCGGGACACGCCGAACCCACCCGGCGGCGAAATCACGCGCGATGCCAACGGCAACCCGACAGGCATGCTGCTCGCGAAGCCGAATGCGGGCATTCTGTACTCGACGCTCGCCAAGGGGCCGAAGCTTCCTCTGGACTACCAGGTCAACTCGACCCGTCACTTCATGCGCGAACTGAACCGCCTCGGCGTGACAGGCGTGATCGATGCGGGCGGGGGCTTCCAGAACTATCCGGACGACTACGCGGTCATCCAGAAGCTCTCCGATGAGAACCAGATGACGGTGCGTCTGGCCTACAACCTCTTCACCCAGAAGCCCAAGGAAGAGAAGCAGGACTTCCTGAACTGGACGCAGTCGGTCAAATACAAGCAGGGCAACGACTACTTCCGTCACAACGGTGCCGGTGAGATGCTGGTCTTCTCGGCTGCCGACTTCGAGGATTTCCGCCAGCCCCGTCCAGAAATGGCTCCGGAAATGGAAGGCGAGCTGGAAGAGGTCGTCCGCGTACTGGCAGAAAACCGCTGGCCCTGGCGTCTCCACGCCACCTATGACGAGACCATCTCCCGCGCCCTCGATGTATTCGAGAAGGTCAACAAGGACATTCCGCTCGAAGGACTGAACTGGTTCTTCGACCATGCCGAAACCATCTCGGATCGCTCGATCGACCGCATCGCCGCACTCGGTGGAGGCATCGCCACTCAGCACCGCATGGCCTATCAGGGCGAATATTTCGTTGAGCGCTACGGCCATGGAGTGGCGGAAGCCACGCCGCCGATCAAGCGCATGCTCGACAAGGGCGTGAATGTCTCGGCAGGTACGGATGCCACCCGCGTCGCCTCCTACAATCCGTGGGTCTCGCTCTCCTGGATGGTGACCGGCAAGACAGTCGGCGGAATGCAGCTCTACCCGCGTGCAAACTGCCTCGATCGCGAGACGGCGCTGCGCATGTGGACCGAAAAGGTCACATGGTTCTCGAACGAAGAGGGCAAGAAGGGCCGTATCGAGAAAGGCCAGTTCGCCGACCTCGTGGTTCCCAACAAGGACTTCTTCTCCTGCGCCGAGGATGAGATCTCCTTCCTCGTGTCGGAACTGACCATGGTCGGTGGCAAGATCGTCTACGGCGCGGGCGACTTCAAGACGCTCGACGAGAACGACATACCGCCTGCGATGCCAGACTGGTCTCCTGTCCGCAAGTTCGGCGGTTATGCCGCCTGGGGCGAACCGGAAGGGGCGGGCGCTCGTTCATTGCGCCGTACGGCGATCTCCACATGCGGATGTGCCAGCGATTGCGGCGTGCATGGCCATGACCATGCCGGAGCTTGGTCATCCAAACTTCCGATCGCCGACCTCAAGGGATTCTTCGGCGCTCTCGGCTGCTCCTGCTGGGCGGTCTAAATTCAGCTTTGCGCTCGGGCGGCTACGCCACCGCCCGAGCGACACGCCGGATAATTTCAAAAACCGCAATGAAATCGAAACGATTGCTGCAATTGTTGGCAAGACGGTAACCAGCCAATATCGCTCCATCAAACGCAGCCGCTCGATCAGATCGGCGAACATGCAGGAGCAGATATGACCCACCAATCCCATATGTCGAATCCAGTCCGGAGCAGTCTGGCACGCATCGTCGCTTCTCCGGTCACGCGAACCGTTTCGCTGCTTGCGCTGTGCGCCGCCTACATACAGGGTCCGCTTACCAAGATCTTCGACTTCAACGGCGCGGTGGCTGAGATGGATCATTTCGGTCTTCATCCTGCCGCGTTCTTCGCGGTCGCAGTCATCGTGTTCGAGCTGACGGCTTCTGCCATGGTGGTCTCGGGCTTGTTTCGCTGGATCGGAGCGCTGGCGCTCGCTGGCTTCACGCTCATGGCAACGTTCATCGCCCTCCGTTTCTGGGAGATGGCTCCCGGCATGGACCGCATGATGGCGACCAACGCCTTCTTTGAACATGTTGGCCTCGCTGGCGCATTCCTCTTCGTCGCTGCATCCGACCTCGCCAGGGGAGCAGGCAAATGAGCGCTGCAAAATCATCCGGCGGAACCTTCGCGCCACTCGCACAGCCTGTGTTTGCGGTTCTCTGGATCGCCACCGTCCTTGGCAATACCGGAAGCTTCATGCGCGACGTCGCCAGCTCCTGGCTTATGACGGATCTGTCCGCATCGCCCGCCGCGGTCGCCATGGTCCAGGCGGCCGGAACCCTGCCGATCTTCCTGCTTGCCATCCCGGCGGGTGTTCTCACCGACATCCTTGATCGCCGCAAGTTCCTGATCGCCGTCCAGCTCCTGCTGGCATCCGTCAGCATCTCGCTTATGGTCCTGTCCCAGACGGGCATGCTGTCGGTCAGCGCGCTGATCGGTCTGACCTTCCTCGGCGGCATTGGCGCTGCTCTGATGGGACCGACATGGCAGGCGATTGTTCCCGAACTGGTCAAACGCGAGGATGTCAAGAGCGCCGTGGCGCTCAACTCGCTCGGCATCAACATCGCCCGCTCCATCGGGCCTGCCGCGGGCGGCCTGCTTCTCGCGGCCTTTGGAGCCGGGATCACCTACGGCGCGGATGTCGCAAGCTACGCTGTGGTGATCGCAGCTCTGGTCTGGTGGCCACGGGCGAAGAATGCAAACGACGCGCTTCAGGAGAACTTCTTCGGTGCCTTCCGTGCCGGGCTTCGCTACACTCGCTCCAGCATTCCGCTGCATGTCGTCCTTCTGCGGGCCGCCATCTTCTTCGCCTTCGCCAGCGCCGTCTGGGCGCTCCTCCCGCTCGTCGCCCGGCAACTGCTCGGCGGTGATGCCAGCTTCTACGGCATCCTGCTTGGTGCCGTCGGAGCTGGTGCGATCGGTGGAGCCTTGGTCATGCCGAGGCTTCGCGAACGCCTGAGCTCGGACGGTCTGCTTCTTGGCGCAGCACTGATCACCGCAGTCGTCTTGGGTGTCCTGTCGCTTGCCCCGCCGAAGATCGTCGCCATCATCGTTCTTATGTTCCTCGGGGGCGCATGGATCACTGCTCTGACCACGCTCAACGGCGCGGCCCAGGCTGTTCTTCCGAACTGGGTGCGTGGTCGTGGTCTTGCCGTCTACCTCACTGTCTTCAATGGTGCGATGACTGCCGGGAGCCTTGGTTGGGGCGCGGTCGCCGAGGCTGTCGGCATCCAATCGACCCTCCTCATCGGAGCCGCCGGACTGCTTGTGGCTGGGTTCATCATGCACCGCGTCAAGCTCCCGGCGGGCGATGCCGACATGGTGCCGTCCAACCACTGGCCCGAGCCGCTGGTGGCAGAACCCGTCGCCCATGATCGTGGTCCGGTTCTGATCCTGATCGAGTACAAGGTCGAGAAGCAGCACCGCAGCGCGTTCCTGCATGCCATCGATCATCTTTCCAACGAGCGTCGCCGCGACGGTGCCTACGGATGGGGTGTCACCGAGGACTCGGCTGACCCGGAGAAGATCGTCGAATGGTTCATGGTGGAATCCTGGGCTGAACATCTTCGCCAGCACAAGCGGGTCTCCAATGCCGACGCCGACCTGCAGGGCAAGGTGCTGGCCTACCATGTCGGTCCCGAGAAACCTGTTGTCCGTCACTTCCTGACGATCAATCGGCCTGGTGCCGCATAACGAAAACGTAAAGGGCAGGGCGGCTTCGGCCGCCCTTTCCATTATGTCGCCTGGCGCAATGAATTCGAAACAATTGATGCGATTGTGAGAGCAGACGCTCGGTGGCAAAACTTGCCTACCTCGCGAAACACGACGTCGCGGCAACAGCATCAATCAAGGTCACGATCATGAAAATTCCTTCCCTTCCCACACTCCTGAGCTTTAATGGCGGCTATGTCGACACACTCGGCTTCCTGTCGCTTTCCGGGCTGTTCACCGCCCATGTCACTGGAAACTTCGTGACACTGGGTGCCACGTTGGCGCACGGTCGGGACGGAGCATTGTCAAAACTCCTGGCACTACCGATGTTCTGTCTGGTCGTTTTTGTATCACGTCTGGTCTGCCTGACACTTCAAAGTCGGGATCGCTCACCCATCCGGCCAATGCTGGTCGTCAAGCTGCTGCTGTTTGTGGGAGTTGCTGCCTACGCACTCTATCATGGCCCGTTTCGGGCTGACGAAGGCGCCGTCACGCTGGCGGTCGGCATGGCCCTGGTTTCGGCGATGGCTATTCAGAACGGGCTTCACAAGGCGCATCTGTCGAAAGCGCCGCCTTCCACGCTGATGACCGGCACGACCACGCAGATCATGCTCGATCTCGCGGACATTCTGGCCGATCCGAAAGCCGACGAAGTCGTGACAGCGAAAGCACGGGTTAAAAAGATGGCAGCAGCCGTCGCGACCTTCGCCCTCGGCTGCGGTGTCGGCGCTGTCGGTTACATGTACGCTCCTGCAGCGGCGTTCAGCTTGCCTGCGGTACTTGCCACGGTCGCGCTCTTTGCAAGCAGCGCAGGTGCCGAGTCCTGAAACCCTATAGCCCCTTCGATATTGATCCGTCGAATCTAAAAGGACACGACTATGGACATCGGTAGTGAAGCAGGCGGTGTCGCCAGCCTGATCGCCCCTATTCTGAAACCGCTTGCGACCGGGCTGGAATTCTTTGGCGTTGGCGTGATCTTGGTCGGTGTTCTGATCGCAACCGTCGGCTACGTGCGTGATGTCTTCTCTACCGAGCAACGCGAGGCTTACGAACGCTATCGCGCCAATCTCGGTCGCGGAATATTGCTGGGGCTCGAAATCCTGATCGGTGCGGACATCATCGCCACGATAATCGCTCCCCTTACGTGGGGAAGTGTCGGTCTTCTTGGCCTGATCGTGCTTATCCGGACGTTTCTCAGCTTCTCCCTGGAAGCCGAGATCGACGGCCAGTGGCCGTGGACGAAGAACTCGACCCAGCCAGCACACTCCCGCTCGCCGTCATCCTCGCTGCCTGATGTGCGCTGATATCATCCCCATGCATTCGATCGAAATATATCATGACCATACTTCTTGAATTCGGCCTGGATACGTTCGGCGATGTCACCACCGGGCCGGATGGTGAGCTGCTTCCGCAGCCCCAGAGAAGCATCCGCCGGACCAGTCGATCTTCGCCGTGAGGGCAGGGAGTTCAGGATCCGAGCGATCCACACGAACGATTTCGACTGGATCTTTAAGGCGCTGAAGAGCAGTCCGAATTAACCCTAAGCTCGTGCGCGCTTGGCTGCCCGAACGATGAAGCTGATCCGGCATGACATACCGTCGGGATCGGTGCAGGTTGACTACGATGTTCTCGACGCGTCGCGGGCGAGAAGGACTTCCTTCCGAAGCTCCTGGGCATCACGACAAGATTGAATCCTTGATTTACGACCCCCGCGCAACGACAAGCAAGCGACGTTCCTGGCGGGTCGAAGGCGAGAAGAAGGATGACGAAGGACTTGTGAAGTATTAACCAAGAGCACTTCAAACAATTCTGTAAAAAGCGTCGATCTACGCGAAGATACTTCGGCGTTTGAAGACGCTAAAGTACATCATGCGCATCATTTTGACTGCTGTTCTGTTGTCGGTGAGCCTTGGGTAGCCAAAAATGAAGGCATTAACTGTTCGCCAACCATAATCGACATCGAATCCTTGGGTCTGCGGATTCCGGCGAAGATCGAGCGATTTCGATGACTGAGGGCGGTCTTCAGAGCGCGTGAACAAGCCCCCGGCACGACTTCGAGTCCTGTTCCGGAAAGAAGCGCGAGCTCTTTATGGCGGGACCTCAGGAGTTGCCATAGAAGTACGTAGGCGTCCCCAGTCCGCACTTATGGTGGCACAGTCCTCGTTTAGTAGTAGCTAATCCGCACTTAGGTGGCGGTCCAGAATGCCCGACCTGAGACATAGGTGACGTTGTCTAATCGCCACCTGTCCGTCAAGAGAATTCCTGCCATTGCGCATCCTTGCGGGTTGCGGAATAGCAACCCGATTCAAATTGATTGGCGCCAGCGATCGTGGCCGGCTGGCTGGGCCCGGTAG